>CAZHKI010000223.1:0-1495 GCA_964533365.1 uncultured Maribellus sp.
CGTTAAATCAAATTTCAACGGTTGAACTTACCTCTGTTTATAGCAAAACGATATTTGGTTTCAAAAAAGAAGCAGAATATCATTAACATCATGTCGTGGATTTCGATGGCCGGGATTATTGTAGGGACTCTGGCCCTGGTCATCGTGCTTTCGGTATTAAACGGTTTTAACAGCCTGATTAACCAATTTTTCAGCAGTTTCGATCCTGATTTAAAAATTACTGCCGTACAAGGGAAAATGTTTGACCCAAACGAAATTGATTTTGAAAGAATTAAAAACCTGCCGGGAGTGGTACACTATGCCGAAGTGATTGAAGAAGTGGCTATGCTGAAATACGGAAGCCAGCAGTATTTTGCCACCATAAAAGGCGTTCCCGGCAATTTTACCGAATATACCAACATCGACAGCTTAATGTACGAAGGCAGTTTTACTCTTGAAAATCAAGGAATTGATTATGCTGTGGTGGGACATGGAGTTGCCCTTAACCTCGGGATTGGACTTACGTTTACCGATCCAATCCGAATTTATGTCCCCAAAAAAGGAAAGCAAATTTCACTAAATCCTGCAAGGTCAATAAATTATAACTCCATTCACCCATCGGGGATTTTTTCGGTACTCGAGGAAATTGACTCAAAATACATACTGGTTCCCTATCATTTTGCAGCCGATTTGTTTGAAAGCAGGATACAAATTTCGGCTATCGAACTAGGTGTAGACAAGAACTTTAACACAAAAAAACTGCAAAAGGAGATCGAAAAAATTGCCGGCGAAGGGTTTCACGTGAAAAACAAATACCAGCAACACGATTTAATCAATAAAACCATGAAATCGGAAAAATGGTTTACCTACCTGATTCTGGTATTCATTCTGATTATTGCATCATTCAGCATTTTAAGCAGTTTATCGATGCTCATTATCGACAAATCGGGCGATATTAAAATTTTGCAGAGCATGGGCGCACCGCAAAAAACCATCCGGCGGATTTTTCTTTTCGAGGGCTGGCTCATTTCAGCAGCCGGCGCTTTAATTGGTTCTGTTGTGGGCATTTTCATTTGCTGGCTGCAAATCAAATTCGGATTGATTACCCTGCCTGGAAACGGCTCGTTTGTTGTCACTGCATATCCCGTCGAAATTGTAGTTACCGATATATTTCTAATCATTGGCGTTGTTTTGTTCATCGGTTTTTTGGCTTCCTGGTATCCGGTGAAATTCATTTCAAAACAAAATTTGACTGAAAACAATATTTAAAGCTCATACAATCAGAATTTTACTTATTGCTTTAAGTTTTATTTAAATCTGATTTTCATTATGATATTGCGGGTAAAATTCCTCTATCTTGCATTGAATTTTCATTAAAATATCGTCTTAAAGTTAATTTTAAACCTTTATTCAAGAAAGCTAATTCTCTCGTTCTTACTTTTAAAGTATCATAATCGTATATATCGGTATCAAAAATTTCAGGATCTGGTTTAAATGTTACAGTTGTCCCTGTTCT
>CAZHKI010000223.1:1505-4713 GCA_964533365.1 uncultured Maribellus sp.
TGAAAAAGGAATATGGATGGAAGAAGTCCCCATTCCTCCGGTAGGGCCAAACAATATTCTTTTAAAAGTGAAAAAATCAGCCATTTGCGGAACTGATTTGCACATTTACAAGTGGGACGAGTGGGCGCAGCAAACCATTAAAACACCGGTAATCATAGGGCACGAGTACATGGGAACCGTGGTGGAAATTGGTTCGGAAGTTGACGGTGTTAAAATTGGTGATCGCGTTACGGTTGAAGGGCACATTTCCTGCGGATATTGCCGCAATTGCCGCCGCGGCAGGCAACACATCTGCGACAACACCATTGGCATTGGCGTGCAACGTGACGGGGGTTTTGCTGAATATATTTCGGTTCCTGCAAAAAACGTCCTGCATATCGATGACCGGATTTCCGATGAAATGATGGCGATAATGGACCCGCTGGGAAATGCCACTCATACTGCGCTTTCTTTTCCGCTGCTGGGCGAAGATGTCCTCATTACCGGAATTGGCGGCCCAATTGGTGCAATGGCCACAGCGGTATGTAAATTTGCGGGCGCCCGTAATATCATTGGGACTGATTTAAGCGAATACCGGCGCGATTTAGCCCGTAAAATGGGTGCCACCCGCGTGATTGATCCCACAAAAGAAAGCCTGAAAGAAGCCATGGCCAAACACAGGATGCTGGCCGGTTTCGATATTGGGCTGGAATGTTCAGGATCACCTGCTGCCTTCAACGACATGGTCAACCATATGTACAACGGGGGTAAAATCAGTTTGCTGGGTTTGCTGCCGCAAAGCACTCAAATAAACTGGAGTAAACTCATTTTCAAGGGTTTAACATTAAAGGGGATTTACGGTCGCGAAATGTACGAAACCTGGTATCATATGGAAATGATGCTTACTTCGGGCCTCGACATTACACCAGTGATTACCCATCGTTTCCCGGCCGACGATTTCCAAAAAGCATTCGACATCATGGAAGAAGGCAATTGCGGAAAAATCATTCTGAACTGGGAGTAATACTCTTTGTTTCACGTGAAAAATTCATTTCCGTCAAAATGTTATTTTCTCATTCATAGCTAAATAACTATTTTTACAAAAAATTACTAAATTGAAAAAAGGATTGGTCATCAAATCAACCGGAAGCTGGTACACCGTTGAAGATGAAAATGAAGAACTTTTCGAGTGTAAAATCAAAGGAAATTTCCGGATTAAAGACATTAAGAGCACCAACCCGGTTGCCGTTGGCGATCGGGTTGAATTTGTTTTAGTAAATGAAACTGATACAAAAACAGGCCGGAAAATTGGTTTGATTTCAGCCATTTCTGACCGAAAAAATTATATTATCCGCCGTTCACCCAATCTTTCCAAACAATCGCACATAATTGCCGCCAATATCGACCAGGCCGTATTGATTGTAACCGTCAATTATCCAATTACCACAACAACATTTATTGACCGCTATTTAGCGTCAGCCGAAGCATATCGGATACCCGTTTTACTGGTTTTTAACAAAATCGACCGTTACAACGAATTTCATAAATCAGAATTAGGAAAACTCATTGAAGTTTACGAAAAAATCGGGTACAGGTGCTTAACCACTTCTGCCAAAAAAAACACCGGAATTGACGATTTAAAGCGGGCTGTACAAAATAAAATCAATGTTTTTAACGGTCATAGCGGAGTTGGAAAATCGACTTTGTTAAATTTGCTGCATCCCGGCCTAAATATCAAAACCAGCGAAATTTCCGATGTTCATCAAACCGGAAAACATACCACTACCTACTCTACCCTGTATAAACTAAGTTTTGGAGGATATATTATTGATACTCCGGGAATTAAAGGATTTGGTATGTTGGAAATGGAGGCCTGGGAAATTTCGCATTATTTCCCTGAAATTTTCCGTGTTTCTGAAAATTGCCAGTATAACAACTGCTCACACACCCACGAGCCCGGTTGTGCTGTTAAATCAGCGGTTGATACCGGTGAGATTTCTATTTCCCGTTTTAACAGCTATCTGGGACTTTTGGAGGGCGATGATAAATATCGCCCGGCTTTTTAGTTTACATGGAAGATTCAATAAATCCACCACCAACCACACGTTCACCATCAAAAAATACAGCTGTTTGGCCTTTTGCAATCATTGCTAATGGTTCCAGCAATTCAACATCCAACATGTTTTCGCTGATAATCTGTAACTTACATGGTGTATTCTGAAGCCTGTACCTTATTTTTACCGTAAATATTTTATCTTGATGAATTTCATCAAAATCATTAAATAAGATATTTGTAACAATCAGTTTATTTCGATAAAGTTTGTCGAAACTGCTCAGAACGATTTCGTTGGTATCAGGCCTGATTTCAGAAACAAATAGTGGAACATTTGCATTGGTTATCAATCCTTTACGTTGTCCAATGGTGTAATTTGTTATTCCGGTATGAGACCCCAGAATTTCACCATTTTCATTTACAAAATTACCTGGGTCGGCATGAATCCTTTTCGAAACCAAAAATTTTCGGTAATTATTTCCTTCTATAAAGCAAATACCTAAACTGTCTTTTCTCTTTGAAATTTTTGAAAATCCTTTTTGCGCCGCAATGTTTCTCACTTCATTCTTTTGTAAATTGCCTAATGGAAAAATTAACTTACCTATCAATTCCGATTTTAATCCCCATAAAAAAAACGACTGATCTTTGTCGGAATCAACCCCGGTAAAAATGAAATTTATACCATTGAATTGGCCGGTTCTGGCATAATGTCCAGTTGAAATATATCTACAATTATTCTCTTTTGCGAAGTGTTCAAGAAATTTGAATTTGATATTTGGATTACATACCGCACAAGGAAATGGTGTTTTTCCAGCAATATATTCGTTAATAAAATATTGAACAACCAATTCCTCAAATGGTTTTCTTACATCGGCAATTCGATGTTCAATTCCCAAATCCTTGCATAACTGTTGCGATTCATGGATATTTATATCATTATTTTCGGTAAATTCAGAAAACAAAAAGGTAATACCGGTTACATCATACTCATTTTCCAACAAAAGCATAGCAGCTACTGAACTGTCAGTACCTCCACTCATCCCAAGTAAAACTCTTTCTTTCATTTAAGGCTGCTTATGAAAATAGCCGAAAACAACTTTTGCTTTTGATTTACCGACAGAAACGGCTAACTTTTCTTCATCTAATTCCCTGATATTTTTTACTGATTTAAAGTCG
>CAZHKI010000223.1:4723-6776 GCA_964533365.1 uncultured Maribellus sp.
TGATTTTGACCTTTTTTGACGATGAAAAGTAATGCCAAACCGGTGAGCCTCATCGCGCAATTGCTGAATAATTTTGAGTGTTTCCGAATTTTTATTGATGTAAATGGGGACAGAATCTCCAGGGAAATAAATTTCTTCGAGCCTTTTTGCGATACCAATAATGGATATTTTCCCGCGCAGTTCTAATTTATCGAGAGCAGCAACAGCCGAAGAAAGTTGTCCTTTTCCCCCATCAATGACAATCAACTGTGGCAATTCCTCTCCTTCATTTAATAAACGGCTGTAACGTCGGAACACGATTTCCTCCATTGATGCAAAATCATTGGGACCTTGAACTGTTTTAACGTTAAAATGGCGATATTCCTTTTTAAGAGGTTTGGCGTTTTTAAAAACAACACAGGCTGCAACCGGGAAGGTTCCCTGCAAATTACTGTTATCAAAACATTCAATCAATACCGGCAATTCAGTTAGCTGTAAATCATTTTTAATGGTATTTAAAATCCGTTCTTCTCTTATTTTTGGATTTTTCAACACCATTTGTTTCTCCTTTTCCAAACGAAAATACTTAGCATTTCGTTGCGAAAGTTCAAGCAAACTGCGTTTATCACCACGTTTCGGAACAATAAAACGTACGTTATTTAATACATTATCCAACTCAAAAGGAACAATAATTTCTTTTGAATTACTAAAAAATCGTTGTCTGATTTCAATGATTCCGGCCAGTAACAGGTCTTCGACAGATTCATTCAGAATTTTTTGAATCTCTAAAGTATAAGTCTGAATAATTGCACCGTTGATAATTTTCAGGTAATTAATATAGGCAAACCGGGAATCCTCTTCTACCGAGAAAACATCGACATCGGTAATAGTAGGAGAAACAACAGTCGATTTACTTTGATAACGCTTTAAAGAATCAATTTTTTCTTTAATATTTAATGCCTCTTCAAAATTGAGTTCTCCAGCCATTTGTTGCATTAGCTTTTCCAGATGCCTAATTACTCCGGAAATATTTCCTTTTAAAATATTTTCAATATCATTAATACCTTCATTATATTTATCAGAAGGAAAAAGTCCTTCACAAGGTCCGGTACAGTTTCCAATGTGATATTCAAGACAAACTTTGTATTTTCGTTTATTGATATTTTCGTCCGTTAACGCAAAATTACAAGTTCGTAATTTATACTCCGATTTAAAAAGATCGAGCAAGGTTCTAACGGTATAAACTGAAGTGTAAGGACCAAAATATTTTGATCCATCTTTCACAATTTCCCTTGTTTTAAAAACTCTTGAAAATGGCTCGTTTTTTATACAAATCCACGGATAACTTTTATCATCTTTTAGACGGATATTATACCGGGGCTGATATTTTTTTATCAGATTATTTTCCAATAAAAGGGCATCCTGTTCGGTTTCAACCACCAAGTGTTTGATTTCTGAAATATTTCGGACCAGGATTGCTGTTTTACGATGATCGTGCTGTTTAGAGAAATAGGAAGAAACCCTCTTTTTTAAATCTTTGGCCTTTCCAATATAAATTATCGTTCCCGAGATGTCGAAAAACTGATAAATTCCCGGCTGGTTAGGTAAAACGGAAACAAGGGATTTTAAATAATCAATATTGGAATTAGCCGATTTAAATTTCAATTCACTCAGTATTTAACCAGGATTTGTGTTTCAAATTCTTTTATCGCTTCCTTTTTGGGTGTTTGAATAAATCCGAGATCACAAACAAAACTAAAATACAAAATTTTTACACCCATTTTTTGTACCAGTTTC
Source organism: uncultured Maribellus sp. (assembly GCA_964533365.1). Classification (GTDB taxonomy): domain Bacteria; phylum Bacteroidota; class Bacteroidia; order Bacteroidales; family Prolixibacteraceae; genus Draconibacterium. The sequence goes on from CAZHKI010000223.1 coordinate 6,500, forward strand.
ATCGCAGCATAAGCTGTTCCTCCGGTTGCGAGCAAATCATCATGAATTAAAACCACGTCATTTTCTTCCAAAGCATCAGCATGAATTTCCAGACAATCGGTTCCATATTCCAATTCGTAACTTTCGCTAATGGTCACTGAAGGGAGTTTCCCTTTTTTTCTTACCGGAACAAAACCGGCTTTCAATTGACTGGCAATCGCACCACCAAATATAAATCCGCGCGATTCAAGTCCTAACACTTTTGTAATATTCCTGTTTTTGAAATGTTCAGTAACTA
>CAZHKI010000224.1:0-6726 GCA_964533365.1 uncultured Maribellus sp.
GTGTTTTTCGTCCACTTTCAGGTTTTGAACCGGTTTGAATGTGCCACCCTGGTATTCGAACTGTTGTTTCCCGCTGTCTTTGGTTACCCAAACCCATTCGCCGCCTTTTTTTAAACCCAGATAAGCCTGTGTTTTTTGATTTATATTTTGACTGTTGACATAAAAAGCGAACTGCATGAGCAGTGAAAAAAGAAAAATTATTTTTTTCATGGTTTATTTATTTATGGGAAATGCAGGAAATTTAGCGATAAATCACAGAAATAACAGGATTATTTATTCAATTCAATTGCAGCTAAAATAAAGGGTGCAACTCCTTTTTGGTCGTTGTCGATTCTTTTTTCGCTGATGTAATACTGGTAATCGCCTTCGCGGTATGGATTTCCGCCCAGTCCGCAGGCGCCGCAGGTATTGGTCAGCACCGGAAGCCCATCGTCGCCGGTTGTAACCATTACTTCAACCATCTGGTCGAATGCATTTTGGGCAATCTTCATGTATTTCTGGTCGAGGTAACCGTTTTTTGCGCCTTTGGCAAACGCGTAAATAAACATGGCTGAACCGGAAGCTTCGAGGTAGTTTCCTTCGCGTCCGCCCTGGTCGAGAACCTGATACCACAGCCCGGTTTCGGAGTCCTGAACATTTACCAATGCTGCACTTAGTTTATTAAATATTTCAATGATGGCCGGTCGTCCGGGGTGATTTTCGGGGAGATAATCCAGCACATCCACCAGCGCCATCATGTACCAGCCTGTGGCTCGGCTCCAGAAATGTTTGCTCTGGCCGGTTTCAGGATTACACCAGCGTTGCTGGCGGCTTTCGTCCCAGGCATGGTAAAGCAGGCCGGTTTGGGCGTCAAGTGTCCGGTTGTATATTTCCTGAATCTGAAAAGTTACTTCATCAAACCAACCAGGTTGGTTAAAATCACGGGCATACCGTGTCAGAAAAGGCGATGCCATGTAAATTCCATCCAGCCACATTTGATACGGATAGCTTTTTTTGTGCCAGAACCCGCCCGCATTGGTACGCGGATGTGTTTCCATTTGGCCTACCAGTGTTTCAATGGCAGTTTTGTATTTTACGTCGCCGGAGCGTTGGTATAAATCAATCATATTTAATCCCGGTTTTATCCTGTCAATATTGTAATCTTCCAGTTTGTGGCCGTTTATTTTTCCATCTTCCTGCACAAAATAATCGATGTAGGCTTTGGCATATTCCGAATATTTTGGGTCGGTTTCTCCAAGTTGATCGATGGCGTTTGCGAGAAGGGCATAATCGTATTCGTATTTGGGTTGGTTGCCGTTGTAATAAACAAGACTGTCGTGGCGTGCCATAATTGCATCAGCAAATGTAACAGCCCACGACTGGCTTTCAGTTTGGATTGTCTTTTCATTTTTGCGCGCATTACAAGCTGTCAGTAAACAAATCAGAAAAATGAGCAACGTTGGTTTCATTTGAATTATATTTTTAATTATGAAGGTAAAATTAATCAGGCCGGCCCAATTTTTACAGTCTGGAAATACCAAACAGCGGGATTTTTTTCCAAAATACAATTTCCGTTAGTATGAAACCTAAGAAATGGTTTCGAAACGCCACATCCGCTAAATTTTGTTGAGATTCCTCGCTTTGCCCGGAATGACAAGGCTTTTGTTTTGTATGTTGTTGGCAGGGGTTGGGTTCGCGACAGATTCGCGAACCCAACCCCTGCCAACACTTATCCATTCCTAACTCGTTGTCATTCTGAGCGAAATAAAATGAAGCGAAAGAATCTCATTATTGAAAAATATTTTTAGGGACAAAAATGATTTCGAAATTCCTATTTTTATCAAAAATTAAACAGAACATGACCAGCCGCAGGACCATTTTAAAAAGCGCCATTTTGTTGCCCTTGTTGCCTTCTTATTTATCGTTGAAAGGAAATAAAACATATGTCGCGTACAATGAACCGGAAGAATCGGATTTTTCTAAAAAGTTAAAACCAGTCGGAAGGATTCTGGAAGAAGAGGGCTATTATGTTTGGTGCAATTCGCCTATTTATGCACCCGATGGCAAAGTGCATGTTTTTTATTCGCGCTGGCCTGAAAAGTATGGAATGGGCGGCTGGATACATCAGTGCGAAATTGCCCGCGCTGTTGCCGATTCACCCGAATCAACATTTAAATTTGTGGAAACCGTTTTGGCGCCCCGCGAAGGTTTTTTCGATGCAACTACCTGCCATAATCCACATATTCAGTGGGTTGACGGGAAATATTGCCTGTTTTATATGGGGAACTCCAACGGAAAAACCAACACCAAACGCATTGGGCTGGCAGTAGCAGAAAGTTTGGAGGGGCCGTGGAAAAGGGAAGAAGCGCCGCTTTTGGACGTTGGACAACCGGGAACATGGGACGATCATTGTACCACAAATCCCGCCTTTTTGAAACATCCCAACGGAGAAAACTGGCTTTATTACAAATCGTGGAATACCGCTGAATACGAGGCCGCTGCCGGGCAAAAAATTCGCGGTAACCGCAAATACGGGCTGGCCGTTGCCCATTCGGTAACCGGCCCTTACAAAAAGTCTGGGCAAAACCCGGTAATTGATTTTTCGGTATTGGGAAATAACGAGCAACTGGAAGATGCTTTTGTGTGGTTTGAAGACGGAAAATTCAAACTGATTGCCCGCGATATGGGATTTTTCGATCACAACAAAGGGCTGATTTTTGAATCGGGCGACGGAATAAAATGGAGTCTTCCGAAAGTGGCGTATCACGAAGCCAGTCGTTATTTTGAGCAACCGCCCGCACCCAAACATCTTTCGCGTTACGGTCGGTTTGAACGCCCGCAGTTACTGATGAAAAACGGAAAACCTGACTACCTTTTCACCACAACCCAGGGTGGAAAATTTAACACGGCCAGCGGTTTTGTTTTTAAAATTGAAGATTAAATATTCACTTTTTCATCCTTCGACTTCGCTCAGTGTGACGGTCAGACTGAGCGAAGTCGAAGTTTGCTAATAAAAAAAATATGATTAAAAAAATTCAACCATCAATTGTAACGATTCTTTCAGTAATTGCACTTTTTTCGGCCTGCAATTCAGTAAAATCAGACAGTGATAAAATCGACCGCCTTGCTTTGGTAAACCGGCACAATGTGCAAATTACGGAATTTGATTCCCTGAATTCACTTTCGGTAGGAAACGGAAGATTCGCTTTTACGGTCGATGCCACGGGATTGCAGACTTTTCCGGAAATTTACGATAACGGAGTTTGCCTTGGTACGCAAAGCGAGTGGGGCTGGCACAGTTTTCCAAACGCCGAAAACTTCAGGCTTGAGGAAACATTTCAGTATTTCGAAGTCGAAGGCCGGAAAGTTCCGTATGCAGTGCAATGGAAAGAACCCGGCAGACAACAGGATGCAGCCAGTTATTTCAGGGAAAATCCGCACCGGCTGCATCTGGGAATGATTGGACTGGAGCTTTTGAAACCCAATAATTCATTGATACTATCAAATGAGATTTCAGAAATCAACCAGGAACTGAATGTTTGGAAAGGAATCATTAGCAGTTCATTTCAGGTTGAAAACGATTTGTTTAACGTAAAAACTGTATGTCATCCTGAACGCGATTTGATTGGCGTTCAGTTAAAAACCGACAGGATAAAAAAAGGTTTGGCTGGATTTAAGTTGAAATTGCCTTATCCTACCGCAATTTTTGCCGATAACGGAACGGACTGGAACCATCCTGAAAAACATTTTTCCAAAATTATCCGGAATGATGAAAACAGCGCCGTTATCATTCATTCCATCGACACGACAAGCTATTTTGTAAAAATGAACTGGTCGGGCGAGGCCAAATTACTGGAAAAGGAACCGCACTATTTTGTTTTGATGCCCGGTCAGGAAAACACCCAAATTTCGGTTTCCGTGGAATTTTGCGAAAAGGACAGTTTTCAGGAACCGCTTGTTTTTGACCAGATAAATGAACTTTCGGAAAATAAATGGAAAGATTTCTGGGAAACCGGCGGTGCTGTTGATTTCTCGGAAACTGCCGACCCGCGTGCTTTTGAACTGGAACGCCGCGTGATTTTGTCACGATATTTAACGCGTATTCAGTGTGCAGGAAAATATCCGCCACAGGAAACCGGGCTAACCTACAATAGCTGGTACGGCAAACCCCATCTTGAAATGCACTGGTGGCACGGCGTTCACTGGGCCTTTTGGGGAAATGCTGAAATACTTGAAAAATCGATGCCATATTATGCCGGCATTTTACCAAAAGCCCGGGGAAAAGCCGAAAGACAGGGATATCCGGGAGTCCGGTGGCCTAAAATGACCGATTTGCAGGGAACCGATTCCCCGTCGGGTGTTGGCGAATTTTTGATCTGGCAGCAACCGCACCCCATTTATTACGCCGAATTGCTGTACCGCGAAAAGCCTGAAAAAGAAACATTGGAAAAATATGCCCAACTGGTTTTTGAAACGGCTGATTTTATGGCTGGTTTTGCCCGGTGGGATGATGAAAATAAACGTTACATCCTTGGTCCACCGCTGATCCCGGCGCAGGAAAGCCTCGAAAAGGAGAAAACGTATAATCCGCCATTTGAATTGGCATACTGGCACTGGGGTTTGAGTACTGCGCAAAATTGGCTTGTGCGGTTGGGAATGCCTGTGAATGAAGAGTGGCAAAAAATAATTGACGGGTTACCGGGTTTTGCGCAAAAAGACGGATTGTACCTCGCCGCTGAAAGTGCCCCCGATTCGTATGAAAATGAGCATTACTATTCGGATCATCCCATGGTTTTGGGCGCTTTCGGAATGATGCCCGGAACCGTTGAAATGGACACTGCAATGATGTCGGCAACCTTCGACCACATCGAAAAAATATGGAACTGGCCGCGTACCTGGGGCTGGGATTACCCGATGGCTGCCATGAGCGCAACCCGGCTGGGCAAACCCGAACAGGCGATTGACCTGCTTCTGAAAGATGTGCCAAAGAATACCTACCTGAAAAACGGACATAACTGGCAGGATGGACGGCTCAGGATTTATCTTCCCGGAAATGGCGGATTGCTGACCGCCGTTACTATGATGTGTGCCGGATATGAAGGGAATACAACCCCAAATCCGGGATTTCCAAAGGAGTGGAAAGTGAAATGGGAAAATTTACAACCAGTGTTTTAAAACGAACTGAAGATTTTGGATTTTATCGTGTTAAGCAATGTTGTTGAAAAGAAAATTTTGACTGATACGGAAACAGAAAGAGGTGCGAAACCGCACCTCTTTCATAAATAGAATAATTAAACAGCATTATAGTTTAACAGACGTTTTAACATTGTTCGCCTTTTGCGATTCGTAGCTGAATGTGATGTCACCTTTCCCTTCGATGATAAACTGGTATTCCACGTTTTTGTACCCGGGAATGGAAAGAAACTGGATTTCCGGTTTCTTTTCCTTGTAACTCACTTTATTTAAGCGAATATCGTTAATTTTTCCGCCAGCAACAACTTTTCCGCCGGTTACTTTTAAAATATCCTGAGGATAAATTTTCTTGTTAACCGAGTATTCGGCCATCGAAGGCAGCCCGTTTTTGTTTTTCAGCCTGACCCTGACCTGGTGAAGGTTTTTCCCGATTTCCTTTGTCTCGATAACTTCCATGGAAATATCAGGTGTGTTTTCGGCTGCCAGCAACACCACCGAAGCGTTTCGGTGAACCAGTTCGGGCAGCATAAACGGGTGGGGCAACCGGGAACTCATTTTTACCCATCCCCCGATTTCAATTTCACCATAAACTGGGTGGTTGTATGTTTTCCATTCTTTGTACAATTCGCCCTGAACAACATTATCGTTGAATTTTAAGCGTTCGCGGCTGCGTTCGGGCAATTCTCCCCGATAACTTTGTTCCTGATTTTCGGGCTGTGGTTTATTGACATTTTCGCGGTAAGTTTCTGTTTCATCCTGAAATAATTCGCCGACAAATGAAAAGGCTCCATGAATGAAAAACAGGTGTGAGTCGAAATCTCCGTAAGTTGGATAAAGATCGTACGATGGCATATAAACATAACCCGGGGTGATTTTCAGGGCATTTTTTCCAATTACATCGAAAGCTGCAATATCGGAAGCCGGGATGTTGATTGATTTTTCGGAGGGAACCCTGAGCCACATCCCGCCATTGTTGTGAAATGCAAAGCCGATGATGATATTGGGCCGCGCGGCAATGTAATCGTTGATGGCTTTCAGCCCAACGCCCGACAGCGGAAATTTTCCGGCGCCACTTTGAACATAACGGGGCATCCAGTTGAACCCCCAGTCCCTGTTCGGATCGAGGTAACCTTCGGCATCTTCGTTGAGCCTGCCGTCGCCGTCGTTGTCGATCCCTTCGGATCCCAGAAGCGTATATTCCCCTTTTTCACCGGGTTTGCAGCGCACCAAAACCCGTTTGTCTTCCGGATCTGCTTTATATTCGCCAAACGGATCTTTAATCCTCATTTGGGTGATGCTTCCGTCGCCATCCAAATCATCGGGGGCATCTTCATCAAAAAGACCATCCCCATCGTCGTCGTTGGGAATGCTGATGCTGCGGCTTGAACTGGGTGTGTGTGCATTTTCAAAAAAATGGTAACGCCCGTCAACATTGACAACCGGAATGATATAGTGGGCGTTACGATCAACTACTTTGGTGATTTTTTCGTTTTCACCATATTTGGTCAGAAGCATGTTGGCATAATAAAGGCAAACCTCGCCGGCCTGAACTTC
>CAZHKI010000225.1:0-6682 GCA_964533365.1 uncultured Maribellus sp.
TTGATGGGCAAATATGATGAAGCGCTGGTCAAATTGAACGGGGTATTAAATGATACCGAGGTTCCCCGTACTTTATTGTCCGAGCCTGTAAATTGTTTTCTTAACAATAGTACAACACCTTGGTCCGATTCTGAAATTATCTGGTACGGGAACTTTGCCGATCCTGATTTGTCTGTTTCTACATCATATCGGCATCCCAATGATTTCATGTGGTTTGTTAATTATAATTTCCCGCTTGTGAATACTTATCAGGAATGGTGGATATGGGCCTTAAACCAGGAAACTTTAAAAAGGGTTGGAATAATTAATCCAGACAATTCAGAAACGGATGCATGGAAAGCTGATAAACGCAGAACTCTTTATAAGAGGTTTGAAGGGTTCTTATATAACCCAATATTGGAAAAAGGGAGAACAACTCTTTCATCTAATTCATACACTGGATATGTTGGGGCAAATGATCCTGTTTATATTGCCAATAAGTATTTTCTGGTTCCGGGGGAAGCAAATTATACAGACCCGTTCCAAAATATTCCGCTTATTCGTTCTTCTGAGCTTTATTTAATGCGCGCAGGTATTAAAGCGCTGAAAGGTTCAGGAGGACAGGCTGCCGACCTGAATGTAGTTCGCAGCCGTTCGTGGGATACTTCAATCGGGGGCGCTTATGTACCGTTAACCGATGCCCAGGTGACCTGGGATGTAGTGGATAACGAATGGATTAAAGAGCTGGCTTTTGAATCAGACCGTGTCCTGTGGTTGCAGTCGTTTAAAAAACCAATTGGTCCGGGAAATAGAAATGCTGAAACATTAAATGCCCCTTATGCCAATTTCTACTGGCCTGTTTTACAAGGGGAGCTTGATTTCCGTAATTGATTAGTTGAATCCTCAAACTTGATTTGTTACATATAACTTGATCCGCCCGGTGAATATTACCGGGCGGATTAAGTGATATTTCTTGTTTATTATTTCAATGAAATCAATTACATAATTCTCTTGTATACTCTTGTTCGAGTATTAAATCTATTAAGACAGTTCATCTTGTGCATTTCCTTCAATTTGGTTTTGTACTGTATGCAATGTCATTAATTCTGTAATAAATAGATTTTTTAACCAGGAGTTAAACAAGAGGTGAAAAATGATAAAAGTATTTATTATGAAAGCATTAAATTATTGTTTTATTGCCTTAATCGGACTAACAATTATCACATCATCATGCAAAAAAGATGATGATAAAGAAGAATCGATTACTATTACTGATAATGATGTTATCGGGAATTGGACTGTAACCTCATCTGCATCAGGATCAGGTATTGTGGCGGGTGTCTCAATCAATTTTATCGATGGTGGAACTCTATATGTTACAGGGTTAGGTAGCGGAAGCTGGACCATACAAAGTAACAATCAAATCGTTTTGGATTTCTCCGATACTGATGGTTTTACGTTAACTGTTACCAAAATAAATGACGATGGCTCAATGACCCTTGCTGATGACTCAGAATTGGTTTATGTGATTGAAAGGTCTGATATTTCTGTTACCACTGCTGATATTGCTGGTTATTGGTCTGTAACCTCCGTTAAAGGAACATCTTCTTATGGTATAGCAGAAGGGAGTAAGATTAATCTTTTAAATACCGGTTCTTTCAGAATAAGCGGGATTGGCTATGGTACGTGGAATGTACAGAAAAAAAATGAGGTGCAGATGGTAATATCCGGTACCACAATTATCTTATCTGTAATTGCGACAGAAGATGAAGGAGCTACTGTTACTTTGTCCGATGCCTCGGGTATTGTTTACGTGATTGAAAATGGAAGCCTGAAGATTGAGAGCAGCAATATTATAGGTTCTTGGGAATTGACATCACTTTCTGCTGCTTCTGCTTATGGCTTGATAGTAGGAACTACAATGACATTTGAAAATGACGGAACACTTGAAATGCCGGGATTTGGTACAGGTACCTGGTTAATACAGAATGATGATGAAATCAAGTTGCATATTGCTGGTGTCGATGTTATTATGACTGCTGTTTTGTTGGAAAACGATGAAAAGTCTATTTCAATTGCTGACGTACAAGGTGTAATATATGAAATGACAAAAACGATTATTCTTACTGATAATGATATAAAAGGCAATTGGAGCGTTTCTTCTGTAACCGGAACCTCCGCCTACGGCATTAGTACAGCAACTTTAATCGAATTTGCACCTGGAGGGGTATTGAATTTATCAGGAAATATGGTTGGCACCGGTACCTGGAAAATTCAAAACAACAATGAAATAGCGCTTAATATTTTCAGCACAGACATTGTTATGAGCATTACCTCAATAGCTGACGACAGAACTATATATACCTTCTCAGATCCCCAAGGTGTTATTTATGTCATTACAAAAAACACATAAAAGATTTCCCCAATTTATCTTATTTATCCGGATAGAAAATTTCAAAAGCATGATACTAAAAAATAAAAAAGCACTTATATATAAAAAAAATATCATTTCTAATTTATGGTATATCCTATTTCTTTTTTTTGTGGTTGGGTGCGAATCCTTAAATCAGGAGAAAACAGGGACAGAATCAGTTCATATTTCATGGAACTCTTCATCGGTAAGCTCCTGGACTTATACCATCCGGCCCGAGGGGGAATCAATTGAGGTAAAACTACCTGTTTTTGAAATCGACGGCAAAGAAACTCCAATGGTTTTATCCGGTCTGAATGAGATAAAAAAGCCAGTTTTATTGCGTAATGGGGTAACCGAATATGTTTACGAAGGTGCTGTCCTGTCTGACACAACGCTCCGGTTGAGGATAAATTTCCGGATTGCCCCCGATAATCCGGTTGTCCGTTTTTCATATTCTATAAAGGCTTCCGGGACTCAACGGTTGACGAAAAAAACAGGAAAAGACAACTTCTCGTATTTGGCTTATTCCACGAAGGATTTTCCACGTGCGAACGAATTACGCCTGGGAGTATTCAACGAGCGCATTCATTCCTGTCGTCCGGTAGAAACAAGTCTCGACCAGAAGGATTTCAACCATGCTTCTGCTGTGATGGGGCCTGTTTTATTGGGAGGCGATGATCAGTTCTCATTTTTAGTTGCTTATGAACACGGCTCTATGTTCCCCAATGCTTTTCTTGAATATTGCCTTAATCCTTCCCGGACGGTCGAGCTGCGTTCAGTAAAAGGAAATTATTATGACGGACAACCGGTTGACGGATATTCAACACTTTGGTTTGAAATTGGAGGGGTTCAGGGGAATGAAGATATTCTTGCCGCCAGGTATCGCGATTTTATGCTTAAATATCTGGCACAGAACACAGAAAGCCGTAAGCCTTATATTTATTACAATACATGGGGGAGACAGGAACGCGATAAATGGGCAGGCGGCCAGTATCAAACCAATATGGACCTGGAATGGACCTTAAAGGAGGTTGACCGGGCACATGAAATGGGCGTCGATGTGTATGTGATTGATGTGGGCTGGTTTGCAGGAACCGGCGACTGGAAAGTCAACCTGAAAAAGTACCCTGACGGGTTGAAACAAATTCAACAAAAAGCAGAAGGATATGGTATGAAACTGGGCGTTTGGTTTGATCCGGCTATGGCTTCCCTGCTTAGTCAAGCTTATGCGCGAAATAAAAATTGTTTAATGGCAAAGGATGGCAATTTTCCCGCACCTGAATTGGTGTATGAAACTGAAGAAAGTGTGCCAATGTGTTTGGTCAGTCCATATTGGGAAACTTTTGCCGATGCGATTATTCAATTAGCAGGAGAAACCGGTATCCGGAATTTTTATCTGGATGGGATGTCACAGCAGGGCTGTAATGAACCCGGGCATTTTCACGGGACATCGGCAAACAGCCCGGAAGAAAGGCACCTGAGTTATTCTTTTCTTTTACCTGTTTATTTGGCGAAGGTAATGGAGAAAGTAAGTTCCGTTTATCCGGATGCCGTGTTTGATATCGATGTAACAGAGTCGGTACGCATTGGTGTTGGGATACAATTTCTGGAATACAGCCGGTATTTTGTGATTAATAACGGACCATATTTTCATAATTACGATATCTGTCCCCGGCGTCAAAGTGTCTTGCCCAATGGGAACCGCAATATTTTTGTATATCCCGGGCCTGCCCGTGGCTGGTTTATAAGGCAAACTCTTGAATACGACAAATGGATCCCATCTACCTTGTTCCTTGCCAATTATCAACCGGACGACCCCCGGGATTCGCAAATTATCAATTTGGCGTCAATGGTTTTGGGACAAAACGGGATTTGGGGCGAAATACTGAAAACTTCGCCGGAAGGCGTTGCCCTTTTTAACGATGTCATTGGCAAATACAAACAGGTCAGGGATGACGTGGCCAGGGCAAATCCGGTTCGAATTGGAGATTTCGGGGACAGTCCTGAAATCCATGAAAAAATTGATCCCCAAACAGGAAAAGGGGTAGTGGTCATTTTTGCAAACCTCAACAGCAAGAATTCTTATACTTACATTACTAAGAACAAAGTGGTAAATGATATCTGGCATAATGAAGGGGTTGTGGTCGAACGGGGTAAAGATGGACTCGCCGTTATTAAGGCTGACTTTGAATATCCTTCAGCTAAAATGATCTTTTTTGGTGTAAGTAATTAATTATGAATGAATATAAAATGAACGTATCCAAAGGGGCCACTCTTTTTTTTATAGTAGCTATACTGGTTATCAGTTCACCCCAAATAAAAGGAAGGCCACAGGACGAGGCCTTCTCCGGAAAAAAAACCATGAATATTGAATTTACCTGGGATATTGCCCCGTTTGGTGATTTACGTTACTGGTCTGATGAAACCGGAGTGTTGGGAAGGGAGCTTAATCATGATGATTTGATGGAAATGCCGCAAACGGCAGAAAACGAATGGAATATTGGGATATGTTGGGATGAAGAAAGAGATATTGATCGGATTGAGATAACTTATAATAACACCGTTTCTGAGTCATTTCTGAAAGAAACGAAAATTCAGTATTGGTTTCAGAACTGGCCATGCGAAGGGCCTGACAGACAAAAAATTGAAGATCGTCTCGATGATCCATGGCGAGGAAAATGGGTGACCGCAGAAACGAATTATCATAGAGATGGGAATAAAATCATCTATACATTTAATCCAATTTCGCTAACTGAAAATTCCAACGCCGGCAATCTTCCCGTACCTGTGGATTACAGAAGGACATTAAAAGTCAGGATTGTTTGCAACAGCAAACCAACTCCTTTGGGTTCCTTAAAAGTTATCTCACCTGCAACCGGGAAAAAAATATCTCTGCGGGTTGAATTGGGCTGCGACAAAGATAAAGAGGAAGTTATTACAGGAAAGCTTGAAATTTTCAACGGGTGGATTAATAATGTATCCGGTTGGAACTGGGATACCCCGGATAAACTTAAAAAAACAGGCATGTGGGAGATAGGTTTAGGGAAAAAAACTAAAGGAATTATTGCGGACCTGAACATTGCTGCACCAGCATTGCCCGGTTCAAATGACCTTTCAATTGTTACACTTCGTTCTGACCAGGGAACCTTCTCTTTTTTAGCCACTGATTTAGAGAAAGGCCCGATTTATATCCCTGCATATTCAGCATACATTTCATATGCTTCTGATTCTGTTGTTTTTGCTGATTCAAACATAAAAAAGGGACAAAAAATCAGAGACAGGATAAAAGCTGAACCAGAACAAACGTATGACAGGGCCAGCCGTGAAATCCCTCCTTTAAGCGTAAATGTCCGGAGAAAAGGAGAAAAACTTTATTTGCCGTTAGCTTCAGATGCAAGCTGGCAAAAATTTGGTTTTGAATGGGGCGGTAGTTTTTTTATGAATAAGAAATATACGAAGGCGAAAGGAAAGGAAAAGGCACGTTGCAACTGGACTGGGGATACATTTAACTGGTCAGTAGGAACAGGTAAAAATCCGGTATATGACAGGAATGGCACAAATTCTCACATGTCTGTCCTGAATGATTTTTTGCCTGTCCCTGAGGTGCATTGGAATCATGAGGGTTTAAAATATCACGAAGAGGCTTTCACTACTTTACTCGAGGGTCCCTTGTCTCCTTACGATGAGAACCGTAATGAACAAACTCCGGCGATCCTCATGGTCAAACTTGATATTTCGAATCCTGCCAACGAAGAAAAAACAGCCCATATATGGCTGAAAGGCGAACCGTTTGACCAGGCAATGCTACATGGTTCATCTATCCTCAATAAATTAAATGGGCATGAATATGTCCGTGCCCATATTAAATTACCGGGAGGAATTTCGTCCTCAGTTATAAAACTGATTGAAAATGCGGTTTGTTTTCCGCTTTCCATTCCTGCCAATCAAACCGTGAGTGTGTCATTTTCTGTTCCTTTTGTAGGCGATTTAACGAACGACTACATTGACAAAATATCTGTACTTGATTATTTTGTCGAACGTCAGCGAGTAATTTCATACTGGAGGCAAATTGTAGGTGAATGTGTGCCGTTTAATGTGCCCGAACGGAAATTTAATGAAATGGCAAGATCTGTCATTCCGCATATTCGGATGAGCACGACCAAAGATCCCATGAGTGGGTTGTTTATGGTTCCTGCCGCAGCTTTTTATTATGAGGTTTTTGCCAATGAATCGGCATTTCAGATTGCATATCTGGACAAGATTGGCGACCACCAGACTGCAACCAGCTAT
>CAZHKI010000226.1:0-6665 GCA_964533365.1 uncultured Maribellus sp.
ATTTCTACCGGGGGGTCGGCTGCCAATACCATCCGGACCCTGGCTGGGCTCGGAGGTATTTGCGGTTATCTTGGTAAAATTGGCGACGACCAGTTGGGCCGGATTTTTAAATCGGAATTTGAAAAGCATGGAGTAAAAACTCATCTGGCTGTCAGTGAAAAAGAAACCGGCCGTGTGATGGCGTTGGTAAGCCCCGACTCGGAACGGACCATGGCCACTTATCTGGGCGCTGCTGCCGATTTAACTCCTGATGATTTCAGCGAAGCTCTTTTAGACGGCTACGGTTATCTTTATATGGAAGGGTACCTGGTGCAAAATCACGAACTGATTAAAACTGGCTTCGAAATGGCCAAATCGGCCGGGCTGAAAACCGCCATCGACCTGGCCAGTTTTAATGTGGTGGAAGCAAATCTGGCTTTTTTGAAAGAACTGGTGTATAACAGTGTCGATATTGTTTTTGCCAATGAGGAAGAAGCCTTTGCATTTACGGGAAAGTCGCCTGAAGCTGCACTTGGCGAAATTTCAGGCATGTGTGAGTTGGCTGTCGTAAAAGTGGGGAAACAGGGTTCATTTATTCAAAAGGGTGGTGAAAAGATAATGGTTAACGCAATAAAAGCGAATGCCATTGACACCACCGGGGCTGGCGACAGTTATGCAGCCGGTTTTCTGTTTGGATTAACCAACGGTTTCGATCTCCGGAAATGCGGGGAAATTGCCGCTTTGGTTTCCGGAAAAGTGGTGGAAGTAATGGGAGCCAATCTTCCTGATTCGGCCTGGGCAGAAATGAATGAAAAAATCGGACTGATGTAATTTAAAACAACCCGTGAATCTGTGCGTCGATTTTATCGATAACGAAACTCAGGTCTTCGGGATTTTCAGCAAAATTCAGATCGTCAACATTGATAACCAGTAGTTTGCCCATTTTGTAACCTTTAATCCAGGTTTCGTAACGGTCGTTGAGTTGCTTCAGGTAATCGAGCCGGATGGAATTTTCATATTCGCGGCCCCGTTTCTGGATTTGATTGACCAGTGTGGGAATTGAAGCACGGAGGTAAATCAGCAGGTCGGGTGGTTGTATGAGGCTCACCATCAAATCGAAAAGCGTTTTGTAGTTGTTGAAATCACGCGTACTCATTAGCCCCATGCTGTGCAGGTTGGGCGCAAAAATTTCGGCATCTTCATAAATGGTCCGATCCTGGATAACCGTTTTCCCCGATTTTCGGATGTCGATGATTTGTTTAAACCTTGAGTTCAAAAAGTAGATCTGGAGGTTGAACGACCAGCGTTGCATATCGTTGTAAAAATCGTTCAGGTAAGGATTTTCATCCACATCCTCGTAATGGGGTATCCATTTGTAATGTTTGGCCAGTAATTCACTCAGGGTGGTTTTTCCGGCGCCAATATTTCCAGCAACTGCAATATGCATATCAATAATTATTTCTGGTTCGAAAATACAAAAATAAGGCTTAACGGGATATCATTTGTAAAAGTTCATCCAGATATTTCCTGTCGTTCGACAAACGGGGAATTTTATTTTGTCCCCCGGCTTTACCCCGGATTTTCATCCACTGGTAAAAAGTTCCTTGGGGCGCTACCACGAGGTGTAATTTTTCCAGGGTAATATTTTTGTGCCGTTTGGCTTCATAATCGGAGTTTAATGTTTGAAGCGAGTAGTCGAGGATGGTAGTAAAATGTTCCAGATCGTCGGGTTCTTTTTCGAATTCGATGATCCACTGGTGCGCCCCTTTCTGGTTCTCACCGATAAAAATGGGGCCCGCCGTGTATTCGTTAATTACAGCGTGGGTGTGGCTGCAGGCAATTTGCAGCGCTTTTTCAGCATTGTCAATGATCAATTCTTCGCCAAACGCATTGATAAAATGTTTGGTACGGCCGGTAATCCTGAATTTGTATGGAAACTTACAGGTGAATTTTATGGTGTCGCCAATAATATAACGCCACAACCCGGCATTGGTTGAAATAACAAGGGCATAATTTTCATTCAGTTCAACTTCTTCAAGAGTTAACACCCTAGGATTTTCAGTGCCCCATTCTTTCATGGGGATGAATTCGTAATAAACGCCATAATCGAGCATCAGCAACATATCGTCACGGTGAGGATTGTCCTGAATCCCAAAAAAACCTTCCGATGCGTTGTAGGTTTCCATGTAGTGCATTTGATCCGACGGGATCAGTTTTTTGTATTGCTCGCGGTAAGGATCGAAATTAACGCCACCGTGGGTAAAAACCTCAAGGTTGGGCCACACTTCCAAAAGGTTGTTTTTCCCTGTTTTTTCCAGAATCCGTTTTATCATGACCAGGTACCACGAGGGTACGCCGGCAAATGAGGTCACATTCTGGTCGAGTGACGTTTCGATGATTTTTTCAATTTTTTCTTCAAATTCTTCAATCAGCGCGATTTCGGGTGGAGGAATGCGGATAAACTCGGTCCAGAACGGGACATTTTCGATGAGAATGGCCGATAAATCGCCGTAATACGAATTGTTGCTGAAGTTGTTGATCCGGTGGCTGCCGCCCAGGGTCAGGGTTTTCCCCTTTAAAACTTTAGTGTCAGGGTAATTCTTAATATAAAGGGCAAACACATCTCTCGGCCCCCGCAAGTGACAATCTTCCAGCGCTTCTTTGGTTACCGGAATAAATTTGCTTTTATCGTTGGTGGTCCCCGACGATTTGGCGAACCATTTCACTTCGCCCGGCCAAAGCAGATCTTTCTCGCCAGCCCGTAAACGCTCAACAAATGGCTTGATCTCTTCATACGTTTGAAGCGGAACAGCCTGCTGGAAATCGGTAACCGATGAAATATCAGAAAATTTATGCTCTTTTCCCCATTCCGTACGCTTGGCATTGTTCAGCAAGCCCAGGAGTTGTTCGTTCTGAATTTCGTGCGGATGTTCGCGGTACAACTGAATTTGGAAAATTCGTTTTATATTGATCCACGAGATTACTGAATTGATTAAGGCCATCGGTCTGATTTGAAAATTTGATTTCAAAATTAGAAATATTTTGTCATCAAAAGGCGCAATTGACCGGAATGGATTTTAAAAATAAAACGAAGTTTTTTTATTTAATACTGAATATCTATTTTTACAAAAAAGTAAAACCTGAAACTGCCGGAAATGAACTACATCGACATTATTATCATCATACTGCTGATTTTTGCAGCCATCAGTGGATTTAGCAAAGGACTTATTGCAGAACTGGTATCGCTGGCTGCACTAATTCTGGGGATCTGGGGCGCCATTCGCTTTTCAGGCATCACTTCCGAATTTTTAATTGATAATTTCAATGCCGGAACAGAACACCTAAAAATCATTTCATTTATAGTAACATTTGTGGTGATTGTGATATTGGTACACATTGTTGGAAATGTCATCCATAAAATGGTTGAAACCGTGATGTTGGGGCCCGTCAATAAACTGGCCGGGATGGTTTTTGGCGTGTTGAAATCTGCGCTAATATTAAGCGTTATTCTGGTGATATTCGATAAAATCGACAGCGACGTGGAAATTATTTCCCCCGAAACCAAAGCCAAATCGAAACTTTACGGCCCCATTCATCATTTTGCCCCGTCAGTTTTTCCCATTGTCGATATCTGGGACGATGACGAAAGTTCTGACGAACCCGGTAAAATTGCCTGAACCTGATTTTCTTGGATCAGATTCCGAATAACAGGCATCATTTTATATCTTTGCGCAAAATTTTTTAAAATCAATTCTGATGAATTTTGTGGATGTGTTGAAATGGAGGGGTATGTTACACGATGTGATGCCCGGAACCGAAGAACAACTGGACAAAGAATTAACGCCTGCTTACCTTGGGATTGACCCGACAGCTGATTCGCTGCACATTGGTCACCTGGTTGGTGTTATGATGCTGAAACATTTTCAGATCGCAGGTCACAAACCCATCGCATTAATAGGGGGCGCTACCGGGATGATTGGCGACCCGTCGGGAAAATCGCAGGAACGGAACCTGCTTGACGAAGCAACTCTGCGCCACAACCAGGAATGTATAAAAAAACAACTGGCCCGCTTCCTCGATTTCGAAAGCGGCGCACCCAACGCCGCCGAGTTGGTGAACAATTACGACTGGATGAAAGACTTTTCTTTTCTGGATTTTATCCGCGATATTGGAAAACACATTACTGTCAATTATATGATGGCCAAAGATTCGGTTAAAAAGCGGTTAAGCGCCGAATCGAAAGAAGGCATGTCGTTTACCGAATTTACTTACCAACTGGTACAAGGATACGATTTTCTCTACCTGAACGAGCACTACGGCTGCAAATTGCAAATGGGAGGCTCCGATCAGTGGGGAAATATTACCACCGGCACCGAGTTGATCCGCCGCAAGGGTAGAGGTGATGCGTTTGCTTTAACTTGTCCGCTGATTACCAAAGCCGATGGTTCTAAATTCGGAAAAACCGAATCGGGCAACGTGTGGCTCGATCCTGCCCGGACTTCGCCCTACCAGTTCTACCAGTTCTGGCTCAATACTTCCGACGAAGATGCCGAACGTTATATCAAAATTTTTACACTCCTTCCAAAAGAAGAGATCGATTCACTGGTGGCCGAACACAACCAGATGCCTCATGTACGGACACTTCAGAAAAAACTTGCAGAAGAAATTACGGTGATGGTCCATTCGAGGGAAGAATATGAAATGGCAGTGGAGGCTTCTCTGATTTTATTCGGAAACGGAACTGCCGAGCAACTCCGGAAACTGAACGAATCGACTTTTCTCTCGGTTTTCGAAGGTGTCCCGCAATTTCAGGTGGCCAAAAAAGACCTTGAAAACGGAACAAATATTACAGAACTGCTGGCAGAAAAAACAGCCATTTTCCCTTCAAAAGGAGAACTGAGAAGAACAATCCAGGCCAACGGGCTGAGCGTGAACAAAGAAAAAGTTACCAACGCAGAGCTATTGATTAATTCTGAATTTTTGATAGGGGGAAAATATATCCTGATTCAGAAAGGGAAGAAAAATTATTATTTAATTATCGCTGAATAATTTTTTCGGGAAATAAACCCGGATTTGATACTAAAAGTAATCAGGTTCCGTTGATTAGAAAGCGATCGAATTTGAAACCAAAATCTATGAATAATAATTTCTTTGACACCCAGCGGATCCTCAACCTGATTTGGAAACGCAAATTTCATTTTGTTGCTGTCGGACTAATTGCCATCCTTTTGTCAGCTGTTTTTTCAGGCCCGTTGTTTATTAAGCCAAAGTTTAAATCGACAGCCCGGATTTACCCGACCAACATCTGGGTACTTAGCAATGAATCGGAAACCGAACAGATGCTGGAAATTGTCAACTCTAAAGACATTAAACTGAGAATGTTCGATGCATTTGAACTGGACAAGGTCTATAAAATTGATCGCGACGATCCGCATTATTTATCGTACATGCTCGACATTTACGGGAAAAATGTAAGCGCGAACAAAACCCAGTTCGAAACCGTTGAAATTAAAGTTCTCGACTACGATCCTAACCGCGCTTCCGATATGTGCGACTCCATCATTCATTTTTACAACCAGCATGTGGGGTATATGCAAAAGATTAAAAACAAGGAAATGGTTGATATCACCCGGCAGGGGCTCGATAAAAAATTTGCAGAACTGGATACAGTGATCACCGCAATGAATGCTTTAAAAAGCAAATTCGGGATTTTGAATTTCGAAACCCAGGTGCCCGAAGTTACCCGCGGCTACATGAATGCCCTGGCTGCCGGAAGGGGGACCAGCAGCGACACCAAAAAAATTCAGGAATTGTACGAAAATTTTTCAGAAAAAGGGACCGAAGCTGCCTGGCTCGAATCGCGTCTTGGTTTTATCACCGGGGTCATCGATTCATTGACCGTACAGCACGAGAAATATCTGACGGAGTTTGAAAAAGAAATCACCTACTGCCATGTCGTTGAACATCCGGTGCCTGCCGACAAAAAATCGTATCCGGTGCGCTGGCTGATTGTGGCGTTCTCAACCGTTTCGGCTGTATTTCTGGCTTTGCTGCTTTTTCTGGTGTTCGACTACCGAAAAAAAGAATAAACGGTGATTCGTAACCCTGTCATAAAACTTACCCTTTTTTATCTTATTTCCATTGGCTTTATTTTGCTGAATGTCTGGTTTGTCGTCAAAAAAGACACACTGATTCTCTCGGCATTGCCTTTATTTCTGGCACTGGCATTGGTTGTTGCTTATTCTTTCGACAAGATAATCTGGATGATCGCATTTTTTGCCCCACTTTCGTTACCGTTGCGTGACGTAATGCCGGGAATGTTCAGCTTTGATATGTATTTACCCACCGAACCCTTGCTGTTTGGATTGCTGATCCTCTTTTTGATGAAAGTGTTGCACGAAAAACGTTTTGACCGGCAAATTTTGCAACACCCGTTAACATTGGCCATTTTTTTGAACTTGTTTTGGATTTTTCTGACCTGCCTCACCAGTTCAATGCCGGCGGTATCGTTCAAATTTTTACTGGCGCGAACCTGGTTTATCATTGGTTTGTACCTGCTTACGGCCAAAATTTTTGCCGATCATAAAAACCTGGAACGTTATGTCTGGCTGTATACTATTCCGTTAATTGCTGTAATTTTTTATGCCACAACCCGCCACCTGAGTTACGGATTGTGGAACAAGCAG
>CAZHKI010000227.1:0-6644 GCA_964533365.1 uncultured Maribellus sp.
ATATTACCCCCCTCGTAATTTATAATTGGTCTAAATAAACTTGATTTTTACAGATTTTCAAAACCTGAAAGAATTAACCTGAAATTCAATACCGACCTCTATTTGCTTGCCGGCGGAACGTTATTTGTTTTTGCGGCTATGTTTACCGGCGGAAAGAAAAAGCTTGATCGCTGGGAAGCAGCTTTGTTACTGGTTTCTTTTCTTGTCTATACAGGCTACCTGATATCAGGCGAAATGTAGCGGCAGTCCTTTTTATTCATTTTATTCAAAAAAACATCTATTTCTTTTGGGGGGCGATTCGTTTTTTCCCGTATTACCTGTAAAAAGTATAAATATTCTCATTTGTCGAATGAAATAGTTTTTCACAAGTTAGTTTAGTTAGTTTGAAAAAATCCCCTTTTCTGTAAAAGGGGATTTTACAACTGATTTTGAAAAGTTGTTTTTACAGGTTAGAAGATGAATAAAGGTTACGAGATAAAATCAATCGCAGAAAAATACATTAACGGCAATTGTACCCGTGAAGAGCTGGAGAGGGCAATGACCCTTTTCGAAGATCCGCATCACCACCTGGAATTGTTCCCTGTGCTGTACGAAATTTGGAATAACGATGACTCCGTTTTTCAATCACACCAACTGGAAAATGAATTGTCACTGATTCTTCACCAGGTACATCATCAGATTAACCTTTGTAACCAACCAAAAAAAAACAGCAGAATTAAAAAATATGTACTGACCATTTCAAAAATTGCAGCCATATTAATCATTGGATTGTTATTGGGGATTTCTATTCAGTATCTTAAAAAACCAGAGCCCGTTTATTATACATCGGTTGCCCCCAAAGGCTCAGTGTCGCAACTGATATTGCCCGATCAATCGATGGTTTTCCTGAATGCAGGGTCGGAATTAAAATATTCTGCCTCCGGTTCTGATGGGCCACGTGAAGTTTTTCTCGTTGGTGAGGGATGGTTCGATGTAACTAAAAATGAAAAAAAACCTTTCATCGTTCACACTCCGTCCTATGATATCCATGTGACGGGAACTCAATTTAACGTAAAGGCATATCAAACCGATGATGAATTTGTAACCACTCTCGAAGAGGGCTCCGTTCAGATAACATCTTCAGCAAATATGAAAATGAAGGAAACTCAGATACTCCGGCCCGGGGAACAACTGATTTATCACACGCAAAAAAATGTTGTTGAAATAAAAGACGTGAACACGCGGATGTTCACTTCCTGGAAAGACAACAAACTCATATTTATTAATATGAATCTTAAAGAATTGATTGTCCTTCTCGAACGAAAATACGGAGTTGATATTGAGGTTACCGATAATGCCATTCTCGATTATCATTACGACGGGACTATCAAAGACGAGACGATTCTTGAAGTTCTGGATTTATTGAAGGAAACGCTGCCCGTGAAATATAAAATTGAAGGTCAAACCATTTTAATTACAAAATAACGGAGGATAAACGTATGAAGTAAACAACGAACTTAACCTTACAAAACCGGCAGGTGCTGTCAACACCCGCCGGCTGTGATTCATTAAAAAGGTGCTGTCAACACCAATTATTAATAACTTAAATCATAACAAATTTATGAAAAAAATTGAATTTGGGATTTCCCGGTTTTTTGGGAAAAAACGAAAACTATTTCGAATTATGAAACTAACACTGATACTGCTTTTGGCCTGTTTGTTCCAGGTTTCTGCAACCGTTTATTCACAGACGGCAAAATTTAGTTTTGATGTTAAGAACAAGCGTGTGGAAGATGTTCTTCGTGAAATTGAAGACCAAAGCGATTTTCGCTTTTTTTACCAGCGCGAACAGGTGGATGTGGAACGAAAAATTGATTTGAACATTCAGGGGCAAACGGTGGAAAAGGTACTTGATCAGCTTTTTACCGGGCAGGAAGTTACGTTCGAAGTACGGCAGGATAATCTTATCCTGATTAAAACTCAGAAAGTACAACCGGCTCAAAGCGACAGTCCTGTATGGGCAGAACAGCAAAAAACCATTTCGGGTACAGTTACTGATGTAAGGAAGCAGCCTCTGCCCGGCGTTACAGTAATTGTTAAAGGGACAACGCAGGGGACAGTGACCAGTTTCGAGGGCACATACTCGATAACCAACATTCCTGGCGATGCTGTTCTCCAGTTTTCGTTTGTGGGAATGAAAACACAGGAAATTGCAGTGACCGGAAAGCAGCAAATTGATGTGGTTATGGAAGAAAGTGCCATTGGAATCGATGAGGTTGTAGTTACTGCACTGGGTATAACACGTGAAAGAAAGTCTTTGGGATATTCTGTGGGCGAGGTAAGCGGAGACCAGTTAAATGAAACGCCACAGGGGAATTTATTAAATGCCATTGCCGGAAAAGCTGCGGGTGTCCAGGTATCGCAAATGTACGGTCTTGCAGGTTCTTCAGTCAATATGATTATAAGGGGGGCCAGTTCGTTAAATACCAAAAACCAACCTCTTTTTGTTATTGATGGTGTGCCGGTTTCCAACGGAATCGATAATAATTATAAAGATGCAGATATGGGGAACGCAATATCCGATTTGAATACAGAAGATATTGAATCCATGTCGATTTTGAAAGGGCCCAGTGCGGCAGCGTTATATGGCTCCAGGGCTGGAAACGGAGTGGTACTTATTACAACTAAATCGGGCAAAGGCATTAAAAAAGGTATTGGGGTTTCCTTTAATACATCCTATACTCTTGACAATCCATATCACTTTGTACCATTTCAGTCGATGTTTGCTTCGGGCAAAGCCGGGGCTCATAATTTAGGAGAAACTGAAAATGAATCATGGGGAGCTATACTTGACGGTACGTTTCCCGATACTTATCAGTGGGACAAATCGCTTCAAAATAATGACGGCATCTCTCTGCAACCTTTGGTTGCTTATCCAAACCGGCAACAGGATTTTTATCAGAACGGATTCAGCCAATCGAATAATCTTGCATTTGAAGGAAATTATGATAAGGCAAACTTACGCGTTTCTATCGGGAACCTGATGAACGAAGGCATTTTGCCCAATACCGATTACTCCAGAAAAACAATCAGCGTTAACGGAAGTTATAACCTTGCTGATAATTTAAAAATCAGTACGGCTGTTAATATTTCGGAAGCAGGTTCAGATAACCGGCAAAATATTAGTGCCGGAAGAAGGGACCCATCCCGTTCGGTTCTTGAAATGGGTGTACAGGTCAACATTCTTGATTTGAAGGATTACTGGCTAGAAGGACAAAAAAACATTCAGCAGCGAAAGAGTAAACCGAAACAAAACAACCCGTATTTTAATGTCTATGAAAACCTGACTGGTTTTAAACGTAACCAGACCATGGCAAAACTCCAGCTTGACTGGGAAATCTTTAAAGATTTCAATTTCATGACCCGTTATCTCACCAATGTGATAAATCAAAGAAATGAAGCACGGGTTGCCTGGAGTGACTACGATAATGGCCGGGGGGCATACTCCATTCAACGAACTTTCGCCAAGGAAGAGAACTGGGAAGGTATGTTTACCTATAATAA
Source organism: uncultured Maribellus sp. (assembly GCA_964533365.1). Classification (GTDB taxonomy): domain Bacteria; phylum Bacteroidota; class Bacteroidia; order Bacteroidales; family Prolixibacteraceae; genus Draconibacterium. The sequence goes on from CAZHKI010000227.1 coordinate 3,544, forward strand.
AGATATTATTGAAGGCTTGAACCTGACCGCAAATGTTGGGGGAAATCTTCGCTACGAATACAATGATGCCCTGTCAAACGAAGCAACCCAATTGGTGTTGCCCGGGCTGTTCACCATCTCAAATGGGGTTCCTGGAACTGTTACCTATAATAGTTACTGGGGAGAGAAAGCTGTTCAGAGTATTTATGGTTCTGTTTCCATGGGATATCAGAATATGATCTATCTCGATTTAACTGCAAGAAATGACTGGTCGAGTACTTTACCCAAAAATAACCGTTCCTATTTTTATCCTTCTGCATCTTTAAGCCTGCTGGTCAACGAGATGCTGCAATTGCCCTCATGGATATCACTGGCAAAACTAAGGTCGGGATATGCACAGGTTGGGAATGACGTTGGGCCTTATGCATTGGCTCAGTATTATGCAACCACCAGCGACTGGGGCGATGCTAAACGGATGTACATGCCGGGAACTTTAAAGAATCCGGAATTGAAGCCGGAAATTGCAACTTCAAAAGAAATTGGGTTAGACCTTTCATTATTCGACGGCAGGATTTATATGGATGCAACTTACTATGTGGTTGATAATAAAAACCAGGTACTTAGCATTTCTGTTCCCAATGAATCAGGGGCAACTGCAAAACAAATCAATGCTGGACTGGTACAGGGCAGGGGATGGGACATCTCCTTAAATACCCAATTGGTGAAAAAGAATGATTTTTCGGCCGATCTGGGTTTGACCTTAACCCGAAACCGGACTAAAATTGTTGAACTGGCCGAAGGTATTTCGTACTATCAATTTGGATCAGAAGGCGAGGTAAGGCTCAGAAGTTATGTCGGCGATGACATCGGGAATATTTATGCATACCCCTTTCTGAAAGTTGAAGATAAGAATTCAGAATACTATGGCTATCCGATTATTGCTTCAAATGGCAGGCCCCAGGTTGATAACAGGGAAGATCATATTGAAAAAGTGGGCAATTTCAATCATAACTTTTTAGTTGGTATTCAGCCTGTTGTGAAATACAAAAATTTCAGTCTTTTTGCAAACTTTGACTGGAGATCAGGAGGGGAATTCTATTCCCGATCGATGGAATTTTTTAGAAACAATGGCTGGCTCGAAGAGACATTCTCGGGTGTTGACTACGACAAGAATAAAGACATTGTACAACAAATTAAGGAAAATCCCGATAAATATATTAATTTGTGGGTAGGTGGCCGGACCGGAGAATATGGTGGATTCCCGTGGCCCAATGCATCAACCCAGGCCTCCAGATCATACATCAGTAAAGTCACAGGGGAAAGAGTATATACGAATGATGCCAGTTTTATACCAGGTGTTCGCCAGGATGGTAAAGGAGGTTACATTGAAAATCTTGGAGGTGAAGGAACAGTGTGGATGACACCTTTTGATGCCAACCAACGGTCAACCCGGTATTATGGCGGAAATAACATATACAGCGCTACTTATGTGAAATTAAGAGAGTTGTCAGTAACTTACACTTTCCCGCGACAGTGGGTACAGAAAGCCAGCCTGAGCAAAGTGGCACTATCCTTAATTGCACAAAACGTATTTACATGGACAAAGGCCAAAATTCCGGTTGATCCTGAGCTTGCTTTTAAATCAAGTGGAAATTCCTGGATTCAGGGTGCTGAATATTATAATGTTACACCGTGGACCCGTTCATTTGGCGTTAAACTTAATGTTGAATTCTAATTCGTGTAGTTATGAAAAAAATAAGCCTGATTTTAATCATTATATTTTTAGGACAAATTATTCAATCATGTTACAGTGATTTTGATGAAATGAATGTGAGTCCTAATAATGCAGAAGAAGTATCACCAAACTATCTGCTGTCATATGTAATTTCAAAAACAACAATGCAGTTTTATAACTTAACCAGCGAGAATACTGATATTGCCGGTTTGTTGCAATACACCCAGCGGGGAACAGAATATCAGTCGGCTAACCAAAACTGTTACCAGTGGGGAAAAGGCTCCTGGAGTGGTTATTATGAAATTTTAAGGACCAACCAGTTAATGTATGAGTTGGGAGAAAAGGAAAACAACCAGTTTTTTATGGCCGCATCACTGATAATGAAATCTTTTACTTTTGGTTTGCTGGCCGATCTTTTTGGTGATTGTCCTTATTCTGAAGCTTTACAGGCAGGTAACAGTGTATTGTTTCCAAAATACGACGATCAAAAAGATGTATATGAAGGAGTTTTGAAAGATTTAAAAACAGCATCCAAACTCCTTGAAGGATTAGAACCAAAGCTGGGTGTTTTGCCATCGTCTGACCTTCTTTATGGTGGCGACAGGGATAAATGGATAAAATTTGCCAATTCGCTCAGGTTGAGGTATTCTTTGCGGTTGCATAATAAAAAGGATCAACTTGCCATCAATACTGAAAACGAATTTAAGGAGGCAGCCGGTAAGGTTTTTGGCAGTAATGCCGACAATGCAACATTGGTTTTGTTGGGTTTATCGGAAGATAACTCAGCAGTCGGGGGCCTAATCCGTTCTTCAAACAAACCCTATGCTTTTAAACCGGGAAAACCACTGGTTGATTATTTAAAGGAAAGGAATGACCCAAGGCTTCAACGTTGGGTAAATCCGGTGGAACGAAAATGGGATTTCAATGCTACTGAAGAAACGACGATAAATTACGTTGATATTTTTGGAAACAGTTATCCGATGAGAATTCTTCCAACAGAAGATACTAGTCTTGATACTTCAGTTTATGTGGGATTGCCTGTTGGATATGATAAACTGGAGTTTTTACGAAATTATAACAGAGGTGATGGACTCAGGGATTTTCCCGATGAAAGAAGCCCTTTTATTTCATATTTGACACCTATTTATTTTGAAAACAGTAATGAATTCGTTAATCCTTCGTTGATAACTTATGCCGAAGTTGAATTTATACTGGCCGAAGCCGCTTTTTTAGGGGGTTATGGAGTGTCGAATGCTGAAGAGCACTATAAAAAAGGAATTAAAGCCTCCCTGGAACAGTATAAAATATTGTCGGATGCCCCGGCTTTTGATTTTGAAGCATTTTATAATCAAGCGACGGTGAGTTATAACAGTCCTTCGATAACCAA
>CAZHKI010000228.1:0-6638 GCA_964533365.1 uncultured Maribellus sp.
GCCCAGTTTTTTGGCGCCATCGAACAGTTCCACCAACCGATCTTCATTAAAATCGAAATAGGTGGCTTCCCAGTTGTTCAGCAAAGTGAGTCGGTTTCCTTTGCCATTCAGCACCCGGTATTTTTGCGCCCAACGGTGGAGGTTCCGGCTGGCCTCTCCTTTTCCCGAAGTGGAAAAGGTATAAATCATTTCAGGTGTTTTAAAAATTTCGCCGGGTTTCAACTGGTATTCCGAGGCAAACGGGTTTATACCCGAGATGACGCGCAGCGTATTGGTTTCGGTGATTTCAAAAACGAATTGAAAATTGCCGGTCCAGGCTAACGTGCCAGCCAGTACGTTTCCTGAAGTTTCGGTGGAAGGCCCGTTGAACGAAAGGAAAAACATGGGCGCCTGGAATTTATTGGCACGGCTTCCCAGTTTGCTGTCGATAATTTTTATGCCGCTGGTAAGCTGGCTCTCCTGCATCATCATTTCCTTGGCCCAGTCGCCATGGAACTGGGTCAGCCAGTATTCCCGTCCGCTGAACTGCAGCATCGACGAAGCAAAGTTGCTCAGGGTTACCGGCTTTTTCTCCGAGTGGCTGATTTCGGTCCACGATTCAATGATATCTTCGTTGTAAAAAGCCCGGAAACAAAGTTTAACCGACACCGGATAAACCTCGTCTTTGAGCGAGATGACGGTTTTCACCACATTCTCGTTTTCCCTGTTCACCTCCGCGTTTTCGAAAACCAGCGCCAGTGAAGGATTACCATCGTTGTGAAGCATTCTCACGGCCGGTTCATAAAGATTATCAGTTCCTGAAGGAACATAAGCTTCGTTGCGGCCAAAAATCATGTCATAATCAGCCGGATTGTCCAGTTTTTCGCCAAACCAGGCCTGTACCAGTTTGTTTTGCATTCCGGCCTTGTAAACCAGGGCCGTTGTTTTGGTTTCAATCACAACCGGTTTTTCCTGTGCCAGCAGATTTCCGGAAAACAGAAGCAGCAATGCTGCATAAAAGATTCTTCTCATTGGTTTAGATTTTATTAGGTTATTGATTTTGGAAAAATTAAAATCGGTTATTTCAGTTTGTAAACTTCGGTTCCTGCCAACAGGAAACAGCCCAGTCCGTAGTCTTCAAAATCGGGTTGTTTGTCGAACGACAGCGGCTGACCATCTTTCGGTTCCTTACCGGTACCCTGCACATAACCCAGAAATCCGTTTGGGTGAAGGCAGTCGGCAACCATGGCATTCCAGGCTTTTAAAAGAACGGGCAGGTATTTCTCGCGCGGGAGCAGCCCGTTATTCACCCCGTAAGCCATTCCGTAAACGAACAGTGCGGTACCGGTCAGTTCCTTCCCACCAAAATGGTCAGGATCGTGCAGGCTGACATTCCACAGGCCATCTTCGCGCTGAATAGGTACCAGCGCTTCCATCATCAGAATATAATCTGAAAGATACTGGTTTCGGTGCGGTTCGTTCGCCGGGATAATATCGAGAACCCGCACCAGCGCCGCCACCACCCAGCCGTTTCCACGGCTCCAGTAACAGTCTTCGCCATTGGGCTCAGTGTAGGGCGGGTCAAAATCAGCATCACGCCACCACAACCCGTCTTTCTCGTTGAACAGCCCGTTATCGCCGTGTCCGTTCCGGGAAAACATGTACATATCGTACATTTTTTCGAAATATTCTGGATCGTTAAAAAGCTGACCCAGTTTGGCCAATACGGGCATTCCCATCTGGATGGCGTCGATCCACGACCAGTCGTCCACCTGCGGGGTGTTCACCAGCATGTCCATGCAAAGTTTAATATCCTTAATCCGCTCAGGTTCAGGCATAATATTGTACAAATCAATGTAAGTCTGGCCACAGCACTGGTCGTCGGCATTGCGGGTGATGGTACCGTTTCGCATTCCCCACCGGTGAAATTCGCCCCAGGCAACCGCGTAATCGTAAAATTCGGCTTTTGGATAAATTTGGTGGAGCGCCATCAACCCTTCGTAGTACACGCCGCGGGTCCAGATGTTGCTGGGACGCTCGCGGTTGGTGATGATGGTTTTGCCCACATCGGGCCATTTCTTCATAAAATAGTCGTTGGCCAAAACCATTTGTTTCAAAACCTCATTCCGGTCAGGAAGTTGCTGTGCCGTTGAAACGAATGCAAAAAAAAGAAAAATCATAGTAAAAATTATGATATCCCTTTTCACTTATATAAATTTTGTAGGGTGCTGCAAAATTCCCGGTTACCGGGTTTATGCCACACCGATTATTATTCACCTAAATTTATGAATAATAATTCAGAGTTTTATTCACCGGGAATTTTGACCGGCGCTTCCCTGATAAGTTTAACGATGGGGAAAAAAATCAGCGATATTTTTGTTCAAATCACTTCACCATATAGGTCGTAATCTTCGGCGCCGGTAATTTTCACGTTCACAAAATCACCCGGAGAAAGCTGTACGTCAGATGTAACCAACACTTCGCCATCCACTTCGGGAGAGTCGTATTCGGTGCGCCCAACAAAAAATTCACCTTCTTCTCGGTCGATGATGACTTTATACGTTTTTCCAATTTTTTGTTGATTGAGTTCCGCAGAGATTTCCTGCTGCAATTCCATCAGTTCATCGGCGCGCGCCTGTTTGACATCATCGGGAACATCGTCGCTGTATTTATTGTATGCATAAGTTCCTTCTTCGTGTGAGTAAGGAAAAACGCCGAGACGTTCGAATTTTGTTTCACCAACAAACTGCTTCAATTCCTGAAAATCGGTTTCCGATTCGCCGGGGAAACCCACCAGCATGGTGGTGCGCAGGATAACGCCGGGTACTTCTTCCTTGATTTTTTTGATGAGCGCTTCGGTTTCTTCACGGGTCACATGTCGCATCATGTTTTTCAGTACCGGATTGACAATGTGCTGCAACGGCATATCGAGGTATTTGCAAACCTTCGGGTTTTCGCGCATTACCGGCAGAATTTCGTACGGAAATTTGGTGGGATACAAATAGTGGAGCCTGATCCATTCAATTCCTTCTATTTCTGAAATCAGCTCTATCAGATCGGTCAGGCGGCTTTTCCCGTAAATATCGATGCCGTAAAACGACAATTCCTGGGCGATGAGCAAAATTTCCTTTACTCCTTTTTTGGCCAGGTAGCGCGCTTCCTGTACCAGGCTTTCGATGGTGCGCGACTTGTGGCGCCCGGTCATCATCGGTATGGCGCAAAACGAACACGAGCGGTTACATCCCTCCGAAATTTTCAGGTAGGCAAAATGCGAAGGAGTGGTAATTTTCCGTTCGTAAATGTATTCGGGATGAAACGTCACGTTCAGTTCGTCCACCATCGCTTTCAGGTCGAACTTGCCAAAAAAGCGGTCCACTTCGGGAATTTCCTGTTCCAGTTCCTTTTGGTACCGTTCAGACAGACAGCCCATGACGTAAAGTTTCCCGATGTCGCCGTTATTTTTTGCTTCGGCGTAATCGAGAATCATATCGATGGATTCCTGTTTGGCATCGTGGATAAAACCGCAGGTGTTGATAAAAACCGCGTCGAAGCCCAACTCATCCGAATCGTGTACCACTTCATACTTTCCTCGCTCCAGTTGGTTCAGCAACACTTCCGAATCGACCAGGTTTTTCGAACAGCCCATGGTCACCACGTTCACCCTTTTCTTTGCCATAATTTAAAATTTTTGCAAAGAAAAGATTTTTTTGTCTGAATTAGAAATGATTGGAATAGCTCCAGACTGATTGCTGCATGATTTAACAACAAAAAAACAAACACATGGAATAATTTATTGAAATACGTTTTATTATTATTGTTTTTCAATAAATTTTTATTGATATTTGCAAAGTAAATAATTAAATAAAAATTAAAAAATGAAATTCAACGTTCAATCAAAAACCGACCAGATTTTAACCGTAATGAAATTTATTGCCTGGATTGCATTTATTGGATTCGCCGTACAAACCGGTGCGACAGTTATTTCGTATGTTGTTAGCTGGTTTAATCCGGAAGCGGCCAGAAATTTATATAATGGAATGAATCTCGGGGAGTTGAGAGAACTCAGTTTTGTTAAATATACTCTTTTAATAATATGCTGGGTAACTCTTTTAATCCTGAAAGCAAACGTTTGGTATCGGGTTGCCCGAATAATTTCACTGATTAAAATTGAAAATCCATTTAATCTGGAAATTGCACACAAGTTGGAAAAAATCAGCTATTTACTTTTTAGCATCTGGATTTTGGGATATCTTGGCAGTGCTTATGCAGGCTGGCTGGAAAAAATGGCTTCGCCGTTGTTAAAGGAATGGAACTCGGGCCAGTTTCTTTTTATGGCCGGGCTTATGTTTATAGTTTCCCAGATTTTTAAACGCGGGGTTGAGCTTCAATCGGAAAATGATTTAACTGTTTAATTATGCCCATAATTGTAAACCTTGATGTGATGATGGCGCGACGAAAAATGTCGCTGAACGAACTTTCCGAGAAAGTTAATATTACGCTGGCCAATCTTTCCATCCTGAAAACAGGAAAAGCAAAAGCCATACGATTCAGTACGCTTGAAACCATTTGTGAAGTTTTAAATTGCCAGCCGGGCGATATTCTGGAATACGAAAAGGAGTAAAACAAAATAAAAGAGAACCGTTCATTAAAAATGAACGGTTCTCTTTATGGTTACTTCCACTCACTTGTCATTGACTTTCGTGGTTTGGAAACTAAACGTATCAACTACTTTTGGGAAGTATCAAATTCAGGCATTTTCAATCCGGTTATTTTAACGTTATTCCTTTTTTTGTATGAATTCGTTGCTGTTGGCCAGTTCCCAGGTATTCAGGAAACCAATGCGGATGATGTTGGTCATTTTCTCCCAGTTAATTTTGCTCAGCTCATCCGATGGCTGATGATAATCGGGGTGCATGGCAGCCATGAAATAGAAAACCGGGACGCCGATTTCGGCAAAAGGCGCATGGTCGCTGCCACCTGCCGGGCGTTCGGCCGCCCGGTAATCCACATCCAGGTTGATGTTGTGCCCGGCAATATTTTTTCGGGTCAGTTCTTCGATGCCTGGATAAGCTTTGGTGTAGGTCATCATCGCTTTATTTTTTTCTGTATCGCTGTCGGTATCACGGGCTATCATGTCGTAATTCAGGTTCAAAACCAGGTTCATCCCGTTTTTCTGAGCCTGCTGCACAAAATATTTCGAACCAAAAAGTCCTTTTTCCTCGCCGGTCCAGGCCGCAAAAATGATTGATTTTTCGGGTTTTTTCCCGGTTTCGGCAAACGCTTTGGCAATGGTCATCACCCCTACTGTTCCCGAGGCATTGTCGTCGGCGCCGTTCCAGGTCCAGCCGTCGAATTTCCCAAGGTGATCGTAATGAGCGCCCACCACCACGTATTCATCTTTGTTTTCACCTTCGATATAACCAACCACGTTCCGGGCTTTTACAATTTTTGAATCGACCGTGGTTTTGAATGCCACCGATTTTCCCGGGAGGTTCACCGACGCCGGCTGCATTTTCTGCGCCGCTGTTTTTTCAAATTCTGAAAGGTTGACCCCACTCCCCGACAAAAGCGCGTGCGCTGCCCGCGGGGTTACCGTAAAAACCGGAATATTGGCAGCCAGCGTGTCGCCCATCATCGACATTCGTTTGTCGTAATATGAACGAAGCGGCTGGTCGGCTTCGTAATAAGCGCCCTTCACCGGGTAAATGGGATTTTGCGCCCACGACAGCAACGGGTTGAAATCGGGATTAACCTGAACAACAGCCACAATGCCCAACTTTTCGAGCCGGGCCATTTTATCCCTTTCCATCCGGTACTGTTCCATCCGTTCTTTTGGAGCAAACTTTTTCCAGGCAACCGACGAGGTATCTTTGTATCCCGGGAACCCTTCGAGCATTATGGCGATTTTTCCCCGCACATCCATCTTTTTGAAATCGTCGTATGACGCATCGTCGCTGGTGAAACCATATCCGACAAACACGAGCGGCGCCTCGGCTGACTGGCCAACGGTGGCTGTACGAACACTGAAATCGCTGCGGTAAACAAAATCAACAGCGTTCCGGCTACCGGTAGCGCTGGTGATCACCGAGAACGACTGAACTTCGCCCGGGGTATATTCAAGCAAAGCAAAATTCTGAAAATAGGTTTTGTAAACCTGCGGACGGGCGCCCTGCATCATTTCGCGGCGCGAAGGCATAATCCGCTCTTCGTCGCCAAAAGGCTGAATACCATACACCTTAAACATCGACGCAATATAATCGCCGGCAATATATTCACCCCGGGTTCCCACAGCCCGGCCTTCGGTCCAGTCCGACGCCAGAAACTCAAGCTGTCCCTTCACAGCATCCACGGTAATGGAACTCAATCCTTTCTGAACCTCGGATTGAGAGAAAACAGTTACTGCTGCAAACAGCAGCAATGTCAGTACTTGAAATTTTTTCATGTGTATCGTATCAATATGTTAATTATTTTTTAAAAGCCGGCAGAAAGCCGTTTCATTTTAAGGGGTAATATTACTCTTTTATGGCCAAAAATCCATAAGTAATTCCTATTTATTCGTGTTGCTTTACCAAGATTATGTTTTCCCCTGAATCTGAAAAACTGTTGATTTTAATCTGTAACCTTGAAAAAAATGAAAGGTAAAAAGAACTGAAATGTTT
>CAZHKI010000229.1:0-6634 GCA_964533365.1 uncultured Maribellus sp.
AACGTTTTCTTCCTTTCGACCAACGCCATGGGAAGCAACGGTTCGGCAGCCTGGCAGTGTTACAAAAAAGGAGCATTGATGTCGAACCCTTGTTTTGTGCAAATCCATCCCACCTGTATCCCGGTTCATGGTGAACAGCAGTCGAAACTCACGTTGATGTCGGAATCACTGCGTAACGACGGCCGGGTTTGGGTTCCGAAGAAAAAAGAAGATGCCGTAAAATTACAAAAAGGCGAAATCGGACCGAATGATATCCCCGATGAAGATCGTGATTTTTATCTTGAAAGAAGATACCCATCTTATGGAAACCTTGTTCCGAGGGACGTGGCCTCCCGTGCTGCCAAAGAACGCTGCGACGCCGGATTTGGCGTAAACAGCGAAGGGAAAGCCGTTTTCCTCGATTTCAAATATTCCATTGAAAGACTTGGTAAGAATGTTATTGAAGCCCGTTACGGTAACCTTTTTCAGATGTATGAAAAAATCACCGACGTGGATCCCTACAAGGAACCAATGATGATTTACCCTGCCATCCACTATTCAATGGGCGGAACCTGGGTCGATTACAACCTGATGACCACCGTTCCCGGGTTATATTCCATCGGCGAGGCCAACTTCTCTGATCACGGCGCCAACCGCCTTGGGGCTTCGGCTCTTATGCAGGGTCTGGCCGACGGATATTTCATTCTGCCGTACACCATCGGCGATTACCTGGCCGACGAAATTATGACGCCAAAAACCAATATCAACGCACCGGAATTTGAAGAAGCCGAAAATGCAGTCACCGGAAGACTGGAAAAACTCTACAACATCAAGGGAACAAAACCAGTCGATTACTTCCATAAAAAACTGGGCCACGTGATGTGGGACTACGTGGGAATGAGCCGCAACGCCGAAGGGTTGAAAAAAGCCATTGAAATGATTCGCGAAATCCGTGAAGAATTCTGGAAAAATGTCCGGATTCCCGGCGAACTGAACAACCTGAACCCGGAACTTGAAAAAGCCGGCCGCGTAGCCGATTTCTTCGATATTGGCGAACTGATGGCCCTTGATGCCCTCAACCGGAACGAATCGTGCGGAGGTCATTTCCGCGAAGAATCGGCCACCGAGGAAGGCGAAGCTAAACGTAATGACGAAAAATTCACCTACGTTTCATGCTGGGAATACAAAGGCGAAGGCCAGGAACCTGTATTGCACAAGGAAGACTTGATTTTTGAGAATGTGAAACTGACTCAACGTTCATACAAATAATCAATCGAAAATATTAAATCATTAATCCTGAAAGATTATGGCTGATAAAATTCTGAAGAAACTCAATATAAAAGTGTGGCGGCAAAATAACGCTGCTGCAAAAGGGAAATTTGAGACCTATACCATCGAGAATATTTCGACGGGAACATCGTTCCTCGAAATGATGGACATTCTGAACAACGATCTGATTGAAAAAGGAATCGATCCCATTGCATTTGATCACGACTGCCGTGAAGGGATTTGCGGAACATGCAGTTTATACATCAACGGACATCCGCACGGGCCCGATACCGAAGTTACCACCTGCCAGTTGCACATGCGCAAATTCAAAGACGGCGAAACCATCACCGTTGAACCCTGGCGCGCCAGAGCTTTCCCCGTTATCAAAGACTTGATTGTGGATCGTTCAGCTTTCGAGAAAATTTTGCAGGCCGGAGGCTTCATTTCCGTTAACACCGGGGGAGTACCCGACGCCAACACGATTCCCGTTCCATACGAAGACGCGGAAGAATCGATGGACGCAGCCGCCTGTATTGGCTGCGGAGCTTGTGTGGCAGCCTGTAAAAACTCCTCAGCGATGCTGTTTGTATCGGCAAAAGTTTCACACCTGGCCAAACTGCCACAGGGACAGGTGGAAGCCAAAAAACGTGCCCGGAACATGGTCGCCAAAATGGACGAACTCGGTTTTGGAGGCTGTACCAACACTGGCGCCTGCGAAGCCGAATGCCCGAAAAGCATTTCCATCACCAACATTGCCCGCCTCAACCGCGAGTATTTGGTAGCCCGCTTTAGCGAATAAAATTCATTTTTCGAAATCGTATATCTGAAAGCCTTTCCTGAAACGGAAAGGCTTTTTTTGCATAAATTTTTCTTATGCGAACGCCGTGAAATCACATTTGGTTTGCTTAACTTCGCAAAAAAGAAGTTGCAATGCCGTACCGCCGATTACCAACAACCGACAAAGCCAGGCTGCGGGCTTTAAATACCGCACTGAAAATGGCCGAGAAAAAAGGACAATCGAAACTGGCATTTTCAAAACCTTTTCACGACGAGCTGCTCCTGGTTAAAACCAATTTCGAAAATGCCCTGAAACAACACCTTTCGGATTCAAAAATCCAGTCGGAAAACAACAAGAACTATAAATCGGCACTCGAAAAAGCCCGGATATATCTTTCCCATTTTATCCAGATTGTTTATATGACCATCGAACGGGAAGAAATGAAAAACGATGTACTGAAATTTTACGGGCTGGAAAATTTTAACCGGAAAATTCCGGTACTAAACTCGGAAGATGAAATCATGGAATGGGGAAAACGGATTATTGAAGGCGACCAGGCACGAATTCAAAAAGGGGGAAGCGCCATTTACAGCCCTTCCATTGCACTGGTGAAAATAAACCTGGAAACGTTTCACGATGCAGCCATCTTTCAACATACGTTGAAAAAAAATACGGCACGTTCGCTTGAAAAAATGAAGGAAATCCGAAAATCGACCAATGAATTCATCAGCCGGTTGTGGAGCGAAATTGAAGAAAATATCAAATCCGGGTTGCCAAAACACAAACGTCAGTTAGCCGGTGAATACGGTATTGTTTATATATTTCGCAGAAAAGAAAAGAAAAAACTGAAACCCGAAGATCTTCAGACCGACCTTTTGTTCGACTTCTAACCCGGTCTTACAATTCAGCACTACCCTATTTTTCAACTCTCATATTCAGCCATTGAATTATAGTTGTAAAAGAAGCAATAACATTAGCGCTTTATACTTATTTTTGAACCTAACCAACTTTAATCTAACCGAAATGAAAAAATTTTTTCTCTTCATCGCAATTATTGCCTTTCTGGGGGGCGGTTGCAAAAATCCAAACAATAATGAACGGTCAACGGTTAAATTCACTAAAGAATGGAAATTCATTTTAGGCGATTCAGAAGAATTTAAAAATCCGGAGTTTGATGATGCCAACTGGCGGGTTTTAAATGTGCCACACGACTGGAGTATTGAAGGAGAATTCAGTGCCGATAATCTGGCATCGCCGGGTGGTGGCGCACTTCCGGGCGGAACTGGCTGGTACCGCAAAAAATTTCAGGTTGCCGAAACGGATAAAGACAAACTGATTTTTATTGATTTCGATGGCGTTTACCAGAAAAGTGAAGTGTGGATTAACGGGCACTACCTCGGGATGCGTCCGTATGGATACATTTCGTTCAGGTACGATTTAACACCTTATCTCAATTTTGGCGGCGAAAATGTGCTGGCCGTAAAAGTCGATAATTCGGTGCAGCCCAACTCACGCTGGTATTCCGGCTCGGGTATTTTCCGCAATGTTTGGCTGGTAAAAACCGGGAAAGTGCATGTTGGTCAGTGGGGAACATTTATTACAACTCCCGAAGTGACTGAAGAAAATGCACAGGTGGTGATAAAAACCAAAATTGAAAATCAGTCGGGAAAAGAAAATAATTTATCGCTTAAAACCATCATTTTCAATCCTTCTGGCAAAAAAATCACTAAAGCAGAAATCAATGTAAATCCCTGGAAAAACAGTTCAGAGGAGTTTACCAACGAAATCAAAATTGAAAATCCCGTTTTGTGGAGTGTCGAAAATCCGCAATTGTACAAGGCCGTTACCGAAGTTTATTTTGATGGAAAACTGGCCGACAGCTACGAAACACTGTTTGGAGTCAGGTATTTTAATTTCGATGAAAAGGAAGGATTCTCATTAAACGGAAAAAGAATGAAAATTCTGGGAGTTTGCCAGCATCACGATTTGGGATGTCTCGGAAGCGCCATTAATACACGGGCTTTGGAACGCCAGCTTGAAATTCTGAAGGAAATGGGGGTCAATTCAATACGAACTTCGCACAACCCGCCCGCACCTGAATTGCTTGATTTGTGCGACAAAATGGGTTTTATTGTTCAGGATGAAACTTTTGATATGTGGCGCAAAAAGAAAACGCCTTTCGATTATTCGCATAGTTTTCCGGAATGGCACGAGCGCGATTTAACCGACCATATACTTCGCGACAGAAATCATCCGTCGGTGATGATGTGGAGCATCGGAAACGAAGTACTTGAACAATGGCAGGATGTAAAGGCCGACACAATCAGCATTGAACAGGCCAATTTGATTCTGAATTTCGACAAGATAATGGACACAAGTCTTTTCCATTCTCCTGAAATGTCGGTTAATTCGCTGATTACCACCAAACTGGCCAACATTGTTAAAAGTCTCGATACAACAAGACCGATAACCGCTGCCTGTAATGAAGTGAATCCGTGGAACAACCTGTTTAAATCAGGTTCGCTTGATTTGTATGGGTTTAATTATCATCACCGGAGTTTTGAGAAATTCCCCACAAACTATCCCGGCGAAAAACTGATTATTTCAGAATCAACATCAGGATTAATGACACGCGGTTTTTACCAGATGCCATCCGACAGCATGTTTATCTGGCCCGACCGTTATCCGCCAAGTGGCAAGCCAATCGGAAATCCGGAGCAACAGTGTTCGGCTTACGATAACTGTCATGTTCCGTGGGGTTCAACGCACGAAGAAAGCTGGAAACTGGTAAAAAAATACGACCATGTTGCCGGAACGTACATCTGGACAGGTTTTGATTATCTGGGCGAACCAACGCCTTACTGGTGGCCGTCGCGCAGTTCGTATTTCGGGATCATCGACCTGGCAGGTTTCCCGAAAGATGTGTATTACATGTACCAAAGCGAATGGACAAACAAAGATGTTTTGCACCTTTTCCCGCACTGGAATTGGCAACCCGGACAAGTTGTGGATTTGTGGGTTTATTATTCTAATGCCGATGAGGTGGAACTTTTCCTGAACGGAAAATCGCTCGGAACAAAATCGAAACAAGGCGACGAATTGCACCTCGTCTGGAAAGTTCCGTTTGAAGCCGGAACCGTGAAAGCAGTTTCCAGAAAAGCCGGAAAAGTGATATTGGAAAAAGAGATTAAAACCGCCGGAGCAGCCACTCAACTGGTGGCAAAAGCCGACCGTTCAACAATTTCCGCCGATGGTGAAGACCTTTCGTTTATCACGGTTGATGTTACCGACGAAAACGGGATTATGGTTCCCGATGCCATGAATCAGATTCAGTTTGAAATTTCGGGTAACGGCAAAATTGTGGGTGTCGATAACGGAAATCCGGTTAGTCACGAATCAATGAAAGGCTCAACAATCAAGGCATTTTATGGAAAGTGTCTGGTTGTGATGCAGGCCGGTGAAAAAAGTGGTGAAGTGGTTTTAACCGCCAAAGCCGACGGTTTAAAAGAAAGCAAAGTAAAAATCAACCTGAAAGAATAAGTTGAAAACGACCCTGAAAGGGTCAGATTATAATAACCCGGGGTGAGCGAACAAAGTGAGAGTAACTCCGGGAAAAATAAAGGAGAAAAATCGTCCGCGTTACGGTAAGGTTCAGAACCAGACTTTTGTTGCGGACGAAACAAAGTGAAATTTCAGAAACAAACCAAAAAATGAAATATTAATGAAAAAGCTACAATTCTTCTTTCTTGCCGCGCTGGCTGTTTTGTATGTCAGTTGCACGCCCGAATCCAGCGAAAAACTCTCGGTTTCTTCCCCGGACGGAGTGAACAAAATCGATTTCGTACTCGAAAAAGGTGTGCCGAAATACACAGTAAATCATGGCGAAAAAGCGGTTATCAACCCTTCAAAACTTGGTTTTGTCTTTAAAGACGGCGATAATTTTGATGCCGGTTTTAAAGTGCTCGAATCAAAAACCACCACCATCGACGAAACCTGGGAACAGGTTTGGGGCGAAAAACGGATGATTCAAAACAATTGCAACGAACTGAGCGTGACCCTTCAGGAGAAAAAAGGCGCTCAGCGGAAACTTGAAATCCAGTTGCGTGCTTACAACGACGGGATTGCTTTCCGCTACATTTATCCCGAACAGGGCAGTGGCGACAGCATTTTTATCATGGATGAGGTATCGGAATTTAACCTCGCCAGCGGCGGAAATGCCTGGTGGATTCCGGCTTACCGCGACAACCGCTACGAATATCTCTACACAAAAACGCTGATTTCGGAAATGGACACGGTGCACACGCCGGTTACTTTTAAATGCGACGACGGACTTTATCTTTCCATTCACGAAGCCAACCTGGTTGATTTTGCCTCGATGACCGTGGAACAAACTGCTGGCAACAATTTGAAATGCAACCTTGTTCCATGGTCGGATGGTGTGAAGGTAAAAACGACGGCGCCGTTCAAATCACCGTGGCGCACTGTTCAGATTGGCGAAAAGGCCGGAGATCTGATTACTTCGTACCTCATTCTGAACCTGAACGAACCCAATGCAATGGGCGATGTTTCGTGGGTTCAGCCGCGCAAATACCTTGGAATCTGGTGGGG
>CAZHKI010000230.1:0-6348 GCA_964533365.1 uncultured Maribellus sp.
TTCATTTATTCGAAATTCTAATATTCTAATACTTTAAAAATGGCATACGATAAATTCACAACAATAATTTCGCCAGCGGTTCCGCTGCCCATCGAAAATGTGGACACCGACCAGATTATCCCGGCGCGCTTTTTAAAGGCTGTCGAACGCAAAGGATTTGGCGATAACCTTTTCCGCGACTGGCGCTACAACAAAGACGGAAGTCCAAAAACTGACTTTCCACTGAACAACCCGAAATATTCGGGAAAAATACTGGTGGGTGGCAAAAATTTCGGTAGTGGTTCGAGTCGCGAACATGCAGCCTGGGCTATTTACGATTATGGTTTCCGGGTTGTGGTTTCCAGTTTTTTTGCCGATATTTTTAAAGGCAATGCGCTGAACAACGGACTGTTGCCGGTGGTCGTCCCGCCTGAATTCCTTCAGAAAATTTTCAGCTCAATTGAAAACGCCCCGGGTGCAACATTTGAAGTGGACTTGGAAAAACAAACCTTCACCATTTCAGCAACCGGCGAAACTACCGGATTTGAAATCAATCCGTATAAAAAACACTGCCTGCAAAACGGCCTCGACGATATTGATTTTCTGG
Organism: uncultured Maribellus sp.; assembly: GCA_964533365.1. Classification (GTDB taxonomy): domain Bacteria; phylum Bacteroidota; class Bacteroidia; order Bacteroidales; family Prolixibacteraceae; genus Draconibacterium. Next base: position 587 of record CAZHKI010000230.1, read on the forward strand.
TGGAAATGAAGGATGAAATTGCCGCATTTGAAAAGCTGGCATAATTTGAAATACAAAAAAAACGTATTCATTTTTAAGTTCAAAACGAAAAAATATGACAGGCAATACAGTTGATATTTCAGGAAAAGAGATGACCATCATGGACACCACCCTTCGCGACGGGGAGCAAACTTCAGGCGTTTCGTTTAAAGAGGGCGAGAAACTCAGCGTAGCCAAAGTTTTGCTGGAAGACGTAAAAGTTGACCGCATTGAAATTGCCTCGGCCAGGGTTTCGGAAGGTGAATTCAAAGGCGCCCGCCGGGTGTTGCAGTGGGCAGCCGAAAAAGGCCACCTCGGGAAAGTGGAAATCCTCGGCTTTGTTGACGATAAAATTTCGCTGAACTGGATCAAAGACGCCGGGGGCAAAGTGATCAACCTGCTGTGCAAAGGCTCGCTGAAACATGTTACCGAACAGTTGCGAAAAACACCGGAACAACACGTCGCCGACATAAAAAATGTTATTGCCAATGCCACTGAAATGGGCATCGAGGTGAATATTTATCTGGAAGACTGGTCGAACGGGATGCGCAATTCGAAAGAATACGTCCATTTTATGGTTCAAAACCTGAAAGATGAAAAGATTCAACGGATCATGCTACCCGATACGCTGGGAATTCTCGATCCGGATGAAACCTACGATTTTTGCCTGGAAATGATTGAAAATTATCCTGATGTGGAATTCGATTTTCATGCCCACAACGATTACGACCTCGCCATTGCCAACGTTTTCCATGCCATCAAAGCCGGTATCCGCTGCGTGCATACCACGGTGAACGGGCTGGGCGAACGGGCCGGGAACGCGCCGTTATCGAGCGTAATTGCCACCATCAAGGATCACCTGAAAATGAAAACCAACGTGAATGAAAGCCAGTTGAACAAGGTTTCAAAACTGGTGGAAACATTCTCGGGAATCCGTATCCCGACCAATAAACCGCTGATTGGGGAATTCGTTTTTACCCAGTGCAGCGGCATTCATGCCGACGGCGATAATAAAAACAAGCTTTACTACAACGAACTGCTTCCCGAACGGTTTGGCCGGACTCGCCAGTATGCACTCGGGAAAACCTCGGGAAAAGCCAATATCAAAAAGAACCTCGAAGAATTGGGAATTGAACTTGATGCCGAATCGTTAAAAAAAGTAACCGAGCGCATTATTGAACTGGGCGATAAAAAAGAAACCGTCACCTACGACGATCTCCCGTATATCGTTTCCGATGTTCTCGACAGCGACGCGGTGGAACAAAAAGTTAAAGTCATCAATTTCACCATCACCCATACGATGGGATTACGGCCGGTGGCCAACATCGCCATCGAAATTGACGGAAAATACCACGAGGAATTCAGCAATGGCGACGGCCAGTACGATGCCTTTGTAAAAGCACTCCGTAAAATTTACCAAAAAATGGGCAGAAGTTTCCCGCGTTTGATTGATTACGTAGTCACTATTCCTCCGGGAGGAAAAACCGATGCACTGGTTGAAACCGTTATTACCTGGGAAAATAACCGCGAGTTTAAAACCAAAGGATTGGATCCCGACCAGAATTCCGCAGCCATCAAAGCCACCATCCGGATGCTCAATATCATTGAGAATGAATACAATTCCATTGCCTGATAAATTGAGAACGATTACTAATTTTGATATTTATAACAACAATCACGAAATAACATTGAAATGAACCTGAATCTTGCAATACTTCCCGGCGACGGGATTGGGCCTGAAATCATTGAACAGGCGATGAAAGCCGTAAAAGCCGTGGCCAAAAAATTCAACCACGAACTGCAGTTCGAATACGGCCTGACCGGCGCCTGTGCCATCGACCAGACAGGCGATCCCTATCCTGCCGAAACGCACGAATTGTGTATGAAATCGGATGCCGTACTTTTTGGAGCTATTGGCGACCCAAAATTCGACAACAATCCGAAAGCGCCGATTCGCCCCGAACAGGGACTGCTGGCCATGCGCAAAAAACTGGGGTTGTATGCCAACATCCGTCCGGTGGAAACCTTCGAATCGCTGCTGCACAAATCGCCGCTTCGCCGCGAACTGGTGGAAGGCGCCAATTTTGTATGCCTGCGGGAACTTACCGGCGGAATCTATTTTGGCGAAAAAGGAAGGAAAGACGACGGGAACACCGCTTTTGACACATGTACCTACACCCGCGAAGAAATTGAACGCATTCTGGTACTGGCCTACCAGTTTGCCGCCAAACGGAACAAAAAACTTACCGTAGTTGACAAAGCCAATGTGTTGGAAAGTTCACGTCTGTGGCGCGAAGTGGCCCAGGAAATGGCGCCAAATTTCCCTGACATCAAAACGGAATTTATGTTTGTTGATAATGCCGCCATGCAAATCATTCAGTGGCCCAAAAATTTCGATGTGATGGTTACCGAGAACATGTTCGGCGACATTCTTACCGACGAAGCCAGCGTAATTACCGGCTCGCTCGGGTTGCTGCCGTCAGCTTCCATCGGAATACACACGTCGGTATTCGAGCCCATTCACGGGTCGTACCCGCAGGCTGCAGGAAAAGACATTGCCAACCCGGTTGCAACCATTCTTTCAGCGGCCATGATGTTTGAATATGCTTTTAGTTTGATGGCCGAAGGAAAAATCATCCGCGAAGCGGTGGCTGCATCACTGGCCGAAGGTGTTGTTACGGTTGATATTGCTGAAGGCAAATCGTACAAAACCTCGGAAGTAGGCGACTGGATTGCTGACTGGATTGAAAAACATTAAATGTTTAGTTTCATTTTAATTATTGACAAAGCATTTTTGAAATGTCACCATCAAAAAGAACCGTTCGCTGATATGTGAACGGTTCTTTTTGCTTAAATCCGGGTCAATAAACCTTTCAAGCTATTTTATAAAATAGATGAGAAATTCTTCCTCACCCCGTTTGTCAATCCAGTGTTTTAACCCGAGGCTGGTGGCTTTGTCAATTAACGGCGCAGTTAAAAATGGAGCCTGAAGTTCATAAATCACACCATCTTTCAGCTGGTTCAAATCGGCAATTACCTGGTTTACGGGTTGTTCGCCGGCTGCCAGAACCTGCGACGCATTAAAATGCTGCCCGATTTTTTCTTCTGAGAACCACTCTGGTTTTTGATTGTTGTACTTTATCCCGGTTTCGCCCGAATACAGTTCCTGCCCCACTTCCCTGCGAAGCCGGTTGATCAGTTCTTCGGTTTTCACATTCCCGATGGCCGCTGCCTGCTGAAGCGTGGCAATTTTTGCCACTGTTTTGCGTAAAACCGGATTTTTTAGTTTTTTGAACGCCGGGGCATATTCAATTAAAACATTTTCCAGTTCAGGATAAGTTTCAATCAGTTCCAGCACTTTTGTTTTTGGTGTTATGATTAAAGTGTTCATCTGTTTTCGAATTTCAAATTCTTCATTTTTAATTTATCATTTGTATGATAAAATTCGCTGTTCACCTTCCAGGGCGCGGTATCCGGTCAAATCCTGCGAAACTTCGAGCGTGCCCAGATATTCGCCGGCCTCGTTGCGCAACGCAAAATATTCAATGTGGATTAAACGGCCTTTCATGTTGATCCAGAATGGCGCCCGGTTTTGCCTGCCGCTTTTAAAATCATCCAGGATTTTATCGACAATGTGCGCGCTGGCCGGCGGGTGACAATGGCGCACATCGCGGTTCAAAATGGCGCGGTTGCGCTGAAAAATGCGGTCGCTGCTCTGTGAAAAGTATTTTACCTTGTCGTTGCGGTCCACGAACGTCATGTCAACCGGCAACGTATTCATAATGGCGAGCAATTCTTCGGCTGAAAAACCTCCGGTAGGTAACTGAATGTTTCCTCCCTCCTTTTGTGCCTGGTTGATGTCTTTAGCCTCAATCCCTTCGGGTTTCCATTCCATTGGCGGATCGTACAAACAATAACCGATTTCGAGCGATTGTTTCTGAATTTCGTACCAGTCGCTGTCGGTTAGCGTGTCCATCACCATCGGGAAAAGGATTTCCTCTTCCTTGATGGTCATTTCGAAAACGCCTTTCAGTGCCGGAAGCAGCACAATCTCGGCCGAAGCTTCCAAATCATCTTTTGTTAACCCTGGTGTTTGCAGAATTTCGATGCTACCTTTCAGCAGCTCCCTGATTTCGTCGTGCTTTCCCCACATTACTTTTGGCGGACCGGTAATTCCGGTTTTTTCAAGATAGGGAAAAATCAGGTATTCTTTTCGCTGATAATGCTTATCAACATCCATCAGCTGATTGAAAGCGCTTCTGATTTTCAAAACAGCTTCCGTGAAATCGTCACCACGACGGTGTTTGATTACCAGTAATTCTTCCGTCGTATTGTTGGAAAGCCTTTTCAGCGCCTTATTTTCTTCCAGCAGCACATCCACCGGATGTCCGTCGGGGATGGTTTTGGACGCCGACAAATCGACTGTACCGTGAAGAACCGCCGAATGAGCATCGCAAAGTTTTAAAACTTCTTCCTCGGGAAGCCCTTCCATGATTAGTTCCTGCTCCACTTCCACCACTTCACCATACGGAATATTGCTCAGGCTTACCAGCAGTTCCTGCCGAACCGATTCCTGGGAACCTCCCTGATGAAGTTTTAAAAACAGCTCTTTCAGTTTTGCTTTTCTGAATTTTGAATTGTCAATGTGTTCACTCATATCTTTTCATTTAACCGTTTCAATCGAATTACAAATCATTGTACCGGAGAAAAATCAGGATGATAGTTATCAAGTTAAGTCTTTTTAAAATTTTATCCAAAAAGCAATCATCTGTTTCAACCATTGTCTATTTAGTGATTAGCATTTTCGATTTTTTAAAACAACCCACTCATCTCCTTTTCATCGAATTGATTTTTTTCTGAATTCACTTTGTCAACTCCATTGCTTTCGGGAAAAGAATATTGTTTTCAAGATGAACATGCACGTGTAAATCGTCTTCAAACTGTTCGAGTAATTTGAAAGCGACACGGTAGGTGCTACAACCATCATCCGGCACCTGGTAACTTTTGGTTATCCGGTTGATTTCGTCCATGGCGCCGCCGGCAAAATCGTGCTCGCCAAACATTCTCGTTATTTCCGTAACGATGGTTTCCTTTGCTTTATCAGAACCGGATGAAACCAACTCCTGAATGGCCGGGAACAGCACCTCTTCTTCATTCTTTAAATGCTGAAGCAATTCAGTGTTAATCTGTTCGAAAAGTGTTACAACCTGAACCAGTTCGGGATGGTTCTCCCCATGAACGCTGGCTATTTTTTGAGTATAAAAAACCAGTTCCGGAAGATTTTTCTTTACAAACTGATGATGCGTGTTAACAATGTAGTTGCTCAAAAAAACTGGCTCCCAGTTTTTAAAATTCATGAATTCGTTCACCGGTTCATCGGCCAGCCGCCTGATCTCGTTTTCCAGTTCCGACTCGTTAATCCCGTTTTCGCGGCATGCTTCGGTAAACAGTTGTTTTCCCCCGCAGCAAAAATCAATTCCTGCTTTTTTGAATACAGAAGAAGTTCTGAAATCGTTGGCAACAATTTCGCCGACGGTCAGATTTTTAAGTTGTAGTTGTTCCATTTCTCTTTTTTTGAATTGAATTTCGATACAAATATATAAAAATATTTCACCAAAGGACTAAAAGGTCTTTTAGTGACTACTATTTTTTATTACCTTTGCTTTAACATTCAAAAAAAGGAAAACAAGTGTTTAAAAAAGAAACCGAATATGACCGCGCTCTGCAGGAAAAAGAAAAAGCAG
>CAZHKI010000230.1:6358-6594 GCA_964533365.1 uncultured Maribellus sp.
TGCAAAACTACAGGGAGCGCCGGCCCGGAATTGCCGAAATTGCTTCGGAGATTGAAACGCCACAATCGTTTACGGCAAAAATTTTACAACGGCTGGTAAAACAAGGATTTGTTGAATCTTTAAAAGGAATAAACGGGGGGTTCTTTTTTGATGCTTCGAAAGAAGATTTACCGTTGAAAAAACTGATTGTTTCCATTGAAGGTGATTCGCTTTTCCGTGGTTGCGGTTTCGGATTA
>CAZHKI010000231.1:0-6591 GCA_964533365.1 uncultured Maribellus sp.
ACAATGAGAAAGATTTTAGTACTTCTAATGTTTACAATCCTGATTTCTGGTTGCAACAACACAGGTGAAAAATCGGATGCATTTGGAAATTTCGAAGCCGACCCTGTTATTGTTTCCACCGAAATTTCTGGCAAAATACTTCAATTAAATGTTGAGAAAGGGCAAAAAATTGAAGCCGGTTTTGTTGCCGCAGTTATTGATACGGTTCAAACCAGCTTAAAACTGAAACAAATCGACGCGCAAAAAGCGTCGGTGATGGCAAAACGTCAAACCATTCAGTCGCAGGTTGCTGTTTTTGAAGAACAGATTAAAAACCTGCAAATCAACAAAGAACGTGTTGCACAAATGGTAAAAGAACTGGCTGCCACACAAAAACAACTGGACGATATTACCGGTCAAATCAGCGTGATTGAAAAGCAGATTGAAAGCACCAAAACTCAGTTTACTTCCGTCAATAAAGAATTGGAAGTGTTGCAAACCCAAAAGGAAACCACCGAAGATCTGCTCAGACGATGTACTGTAAAATCACCTGCCGGCGGAACAGTTCTGGAAACGTACATGGAACAGGGCGAACTGGCAACTCCCGGTAAAGCACTTTTCAAAATTGCAAATCTGGATGAACTTACCTTAAAAGTTTATGTCAGCGGGACACAACTTCCCAACATCAAAATTGGGCAGGATGTGCAGGTTTACATTGACCAACCGGCAACCGAAACCCAACCACTCACTGGGAAAATCATCTGGATCTCTTCGGAAGCCGAATTCACGCCTAAAATTATCCAGACCCGGGAAGAACGCGTAAAACTGGTTTACGCGGTAAAAGTGGCGGTCAAAAACGACGGTACACTTAAAATCGGGATGCCGGGAGAGATTAGTTGGCAGTGAGCAGTCGCAGTGATCGGTGATCAGTGATCAGTAAACAGTGAACAAAGAGTAAAAAGAGTTGACAGAATAATATATAAAAAGCAGATTAATATGGACTTTAGAGATTTACTTGTTTACAAGAAAGCATTCAATATAGCCATGGAAGTATATGAACTTTCAAAATCTTTTCCAAAAGAAGAGAAATATTCACTTACTGATCAGATAAGACGTTCTTCGCGTTCGGTTTGCAGTAATATTGCCGAAGCATACCGAAAAAGAAATTATCCAAAACATTTTGCCAGTAAATTAACTGATTCTGAAGGAGAAAACAGTGAAACCACTGTTTGGCTTGAATTTGCACTTGCCTGTAAATACTTTCAGGATGAACAATTTAAAAAGCTGGAGAATGAATGTCAGGAAATTGGAAAACTGATAAATTTTATGATTTTGAATCCGGACAAATTCGGAAGCAGCAGGATTCTGTAAACTGATCACTGCGACTGAACACTGATCACTTTTCATCATGATAGAAATCAACAACATATCAAAATCCTACAACAGCACCCTGGCGTTAAAAAATATTTCGCTGAAGGTAAACGAAGGCGAACTGTTCGGGCTGATTGGCCCCGACGGCGCCGGAAAAACCACCCTGATGCGGATTCTCACCACTTTGCTCCTGCCCGATTCCGGCGGGGCAAAAATGGATGGTTTGGACGTAGTGAAGGATTTTAAAGAAATACGCCACATAGTAGGTTACATGCCGGGGCGATTTTCGTTGTACCAGGATTTGAGCGTGGAAGAAAACCTGAATTTTTTCGCCACGGTTTTTGGAACAACGGTACAGGAAAACTACGACCTCATCCGCGACATTTACTACCAGATTGAACCGTTTAAAAATCGTCGTGCCGGAAAACTTTCGGGTGGAATGAAACAAAAACTGGCGCTTTCGTGTGCGCTCATTCATAAACCGAAAATTCTGGTTTTGGACGAACCAACCACCGGTGTCGATGCGGTTTCGCGAAAAGAATTCTGGGAAATGCTGAAAAAGCTCCAGCAAAAAGGAATTACCATTCTGGTTTCGACGCCGTACATGGACGAGGCGACACTTTGCGACCGCGTAGCGCTCATTCAGAAAGGACAAATCCTGGATATGGATTCACCGCAGCGGATTACCGAAAAATTCCCGCGGAAAATCATCCAGGTGCGTTCAGATGAAACTTACCGGCTGATTAACGATTTGCGGGCTCACAAAAAAGCTGAATCAGTTTTTGCCTTTGGCCAGTTTGTCCATTTTACCGGCATCGACGACGAAGTGGAAACCTCGGAACTGGATGTTTACCTCGAAAAACTGAACCATAAAAATGTGATGGTGGAGGAGATTTCACCGGGGATTGAAGATGTGTTTATGGGATTAATGTGAAACAGCTGCAAGCTGCCAGCTTCAAGCTACAAGTGGCTTGAGGCTTGAAGCTTGAAGCTTGAAGCAAAAAAAGATGGAGAAAATAATTACCGTACAAAACCTGGTTAAAAAGTTCGGCAGCTTTACGGCCAACGACAACCTCACTTTTGATGTGTACAAAGGCGAAATTTTTGGGTTTCTTGGGGCAAACGGCGCCGGAAAAACCACGGCAATCCGCATTTTGTGCGGCCTCTCCTCGCCTACTTCAGGTGAAGTGAATGTGGCCGGTTTCGACATTTACCGTGAAACGGAAAAAATCAAAAAAAACATCGGTTACATGAGCCAGAAATTCTCGCTGTACGAAGATTTGACCGTTACCGAAAACATTCAACTTTACGCCGGAATTTACGGGATCTCTCCTAAAAAAAGGAAGGAAAAGGAGGCTGAACTGCTCCGAAAACTGGAGATGACCGACGCCCGTAACAAACTGATTGCCGGATTACCTTTGGGCTGGAAACAGAAACTGGCCTTTTCGGTGGCCATTTTCCACGAGCCCAAAATCGTGTTCCTCGACGAACCCACCGGTGGCGTCGACCCGGTGACCCGCCGCAAATTCTGGGACCTGATTTACGAAGCTGCCAGCAACGGAATCACCGTATTTGTCACCACCCACTACATGGACGAGGCCGAATACTGCGATCGCGTTTCCATTATGGATGCCGGTAAAATCGAAGCGCTCGACACCCCGGCAAAACTGAAGGAAAAATACAATGCCCGGAATATGGACGAGGTGTTTTTGAGGATAGCGAGGAAGTAGCGAGTAGTAAGTCGTAAGTGGTAAATGTGTTGGCTTTAAAATAATATTAACCGTTAAAAAAATTGTTATGAATAATTATAAAGAATTAAATGTCTGGCAAAAGGCAATTGAATTGGTAAAAGAAGTTTATAAACTAACGAACAATTTCCCAATCAATGAACAATATGGATTAACAAGTCAAATCAGAAGAGCTGCAGTATCAATTCCATCAAACATTGCAGAAGGAGCCGGCAGAAGAAGTAATAAAGAATTTGAACATTTTCTATCCATTTCTTTGGGTTCATGTTTTGAATTGGAAACACAAATTATAATTGGACAAGAACTAAACTATGCTAATTCTGACAATTGTGACGTAACTGTAAAATTAATTACAGAAGTCCAAAAAATGATTCGGGGATTACAAAAAAGTTTGCAGGCCCAAAAGTCTTACGACTAAATACTTACTACTTATGAATCAATTACTTTCTTTCATAAAAAAAGAATTCTCCCACATTTTCCGCGACCCGCGGACCATGGTGATTTTGTTTGGTATCCCCATCGCACAGTTACTCATTTTCGGGACCGTAATAAAAAGCGAAATTCAGGATGTGCATATCGCCATTTACGACCAGTCGAAGGATGAAACCACCCAGGAAATCACCAACAAACTGCTGTCGTCGGGCTATTTTATTTTAGATGAAAACCTGGAAAACACCAACGATATTGATGCCATTTTCAGAAAAGGAAAAGTAAAACAGGTTGTTGTTTTTGAAAGCAATTTTGGTGATAAACTCATAAAGGAAGGAAAGGCAAATGTGCAGCTTATTGCCGATGCCACCGACCCAAATATTGCGCGGCTGGTAACCTCGTACACTTCCGGGATTATCAGCGACTACATCCGCAAATTGCACCCCGATTTACAGGTTCCGCTGCAAATTGAACCGGAAGTGCGCATGTATTTCAACGAAGAGATGAAAAGCGCCTACCTGTTTGTGCCGGGGACCATGGCGCTTATCCTGATGCTTATCTCTGCTATGATGACCTCCATTTCCATCACCCGTGAAAAAGAGCTGGGAACCATGGAAATCCTGCTGGTTTCGCCTTTAAAACCGGCACAGATTATCATCGGGAAAGTGCTGCCTTACCTGATTCTTTCCATCATCAACGCCTTTGTTATTGTGCTAATCGGGCACTTCGTTTTTGGCGTTCCGGTTGCCGGGAGTTTCATCCTGCTGATGCTCGAAACCATCCTGTTTATCATGGTGGCGCTCTGCCTGGGTATCCTCATCTCCACCGTGGCCAAAAGCCAGATGATTGCCATGTTTATTTCGATGATTGCCCTGATGCTGCCCACCATCATTTTATCGGGATTTATTTTCCCCATCGAAAACATGCCGGAGATTTTACAATACCTGAGCTGCATTATGCCTGCCCGCTGGTTTATCACCATCATCCGCGGCATTATGCTGAAAGGAATCGGATTCCTCTTCGTTTGGAAAGAAACCTTGATTTTACTTGGAATGACATTCTTTTTTATTGTGGTTAGTGTGAAGAAGTTTAAGATACGACTGGAATAGCTTTTTAGCTACAAGTCGCAAGCTGCAAGTAAAAGAAGAGATTACTGATAACTTCAAATAAATGAATTATGAAAGATTTCAAGAGTCTGAAAATTTGGCAAAAAGGAATTAACCTTGTAGTTGATATTTATAAAATATCAAAAGAATTTCCTCAGGAAGAATCGTATGGATTAACCTCTCAAATGAGACGTTCTGCAGTTTCAATTCCATCCAATATTGCAGAGGGCTCAGGAAGAAATTCGGATAAAGAATTTAAACGCTTCCTGGATATTTCGCTGGGTTCCTTATTTGAACTGGAAACACAAATTATTATAGCCTGTGAGTTGGAATATCTTTCGGATAATGATTTTAATAATTTGAGTGAAAAAGTTCAGGAGGAACAAAAAATGATATCAGGATTACAAAAAAGTTTAAGATAGCCACAAGTTGCAAGCTGCAAGCTTCAAGAAAACAAATTGAGGCAAAAACTTGCGGCTTGAAGCTTGTAGCTTGAAGCTAACAACATGAAAACAATTCTCTACATCCTGCAAAAAGAGTTCCGGCAGGTTTTCCGGAACCGGACGATGCTGCCCATGATTTTCGGGGTGCCGCTGATTCAAATGCTGATTCTGGTATTTGCCGCCACCTTCGATATGAAAAAAATAGACATGGTGGTGGTCGATAAAGACCTCTCGGAAACATCGCGTGAACTGGTTGCCAAATTCGATGCCATACCTTTTTTTCACATCGATATGGCAGTACCCGACGAAACATTTGGCGAAGAACTTCTGCTAAACGACATCTGCGATGACAAATCGAAACTACAGCTTTTGGCAAATGCCATCGACGGTAATTCGGCACAACTGATTTATGCCTATTCCTCGCAGATAATTTTCAGGTTCAACAAAAACCTGATTGCCGAATGGAAAGGGATTCCGGAATTTACACCGCCCACCGAAGTAAAAATTTCAGAAAGCTACTGGTACAACACCGAGTTGGAATACAAGTGGTACATGGCGCCGGGCATTTTGGCCATTCTGGTTACCATTATCGGAATGTTCCTGTCGGGGATGAACCTGGTTCGCGAAAAGGAAATCGGAACCATCGAACAACTCAACGTTACGCCGGTAAAAAAATACCAGTTTATCATTGGCAAACTGGTGCCTTTCTGGGCAATTGCCCTGTTCGACCTGGCTTTCGGGCTTGCCATTGCCCGGCTGGTGTTCGACCTGCCCATTGTGGAAAGTTTATGGCTTTTATTCACCTTTGCCGGCGTTTACCTCATCGGCGTTTTAGGCTTGGGGCTGTTCATTTCAACCCTGGCCGACACTCAGCAGCAGGTGATGTTCATAAGCTTTTTCTTCATGATTATTTTTATCCTGATGGGCGGAATTTTTACGCCAGTGGAAAGTATGCCACACTGGGCACAAGTGGCCGACCGGATCAACCCGGTTTTCTATTTTATGAAAATCATACGGAATATTGTTTTAAAAGGCTCCGGATTTTTCGATTTGCTGGAAGAATTTATTTCGCTGGCCGTTTTGGGAGTAATATTTCTGAGCCTGGCCATTTGGCGCTACCGGAAAACGGCGTAACAGAACAGGATAATTTCGTAATCTGAAAAGGGTTTATTTAATTCTGCCTCAGGCGGAAAAAGACTGTGCCGACTGCTCATATTTATCATAACGGTTACCTGTATATAGCTTAGCCGACTTCGGAGCTACTTTCCTGTTACAAGTTTTTTCTTCTGAACACCATAACCAACAACAACAACTTCGTCGATTCCCAAAACGTCCTTGTCCATTGTAATGTCGATAACCGACTGTCCTCCAACAGAAATGTCTATTGATTTGTAACCAATGTAGTTGGCTGTTATTGTTGTATTGTTTCCGGTAACTTTCAGTGAATAAGTTCCGTCAATACTTGATGCGGTACCATTGGTGGTGCCTTTTTCAACAATGTTCACTCCTACAAGT
>CAZHKI010000232.1:0-2869 GCA_964533365.1 uncultured Maribellus sp.
CCTGCGTGAGTGGCGCTATTTCAAAATCGTCGTAAATTTCGGCTTCCGAACGATAAGATTCTTTTTGTAACCTGAGAATGTCCTGTAAATCATATGGAGTGGCGGGGTCAATTTGCAGTTTCATGATGCATTTTAAATGTATAAATTTTTAAAGGGCAATCAACCGGTTCACCTCGGCGGCCGGAATATGGGTTTTGTTTGAAATGGCCTCCACTGACATGCCCTCCGCAAAAAGCCGTTTTACCAGCATCTCCAGCGACTCGCCAATTTCAATCAGGTGTTGGTCGGGATCGAAAAACCGGATGGTTTGCTGGCCCCAGGCTTCCTCGTGAATCTCGTGCAGAAAACATACGTTTTTGCTTTTCAGGGTTTCAAACACCGGCTGAATTTGTCCGGTTTCGAAATAGAGCTCAAACCGGTGAACCGACGGGCTGTTCCATTTTCCGGTTTCCAGCAACTGTGGAATGATGTGGTTTTCGTTGATTTCCCAAATGGTAAACCCAGCTTCAAAAATCACATTTTTTCCGAAATCCAGTGCAATTTTCAACCCGAGTATTTGGGTGTAAAACTTTTTTGAAATTTCGATATCCCTTACAAACAGGGCTGTTGAACCGTTTTTTATTTCCATGATGAGATACTTCTTGAATGATTTTGAATTGTCGGAACGGATTGTAAAATTATCATTTATTTCAATGAATGTTTTGTTGGAGCACTTTTTTACGGAGCAACTTCAACCGTTGATTTCACTGAATTTGTTATGTAATCTGTTTTTCGTTCAAAAAAAAATCGGAAATTGCGTTTAAAATTACAACCTGAAAGATTAAAGAAATCCTGAAAAAATAATCAGGGTTGAGTTATAATTTATAAAAATATACGTGACAATGAATTTTGGTACAAAAGAAGAAGGTTGTTTTCAGACAAGTATTCATTGTGTCCTGGCATCTTTGACAATATAAAAAATTAGCAGATGAAAGCGATGGTTAAAAAAATGGCAATTGTTCTTTTCTTTTTGGGGATCATTTTGGGCGTTTCGGCGCAGGAAAAAACAGAAAAACTGGTGTACAAACTGAATATCAAACAGGAAATTACCAAAGCTACCTGGCGGCAAACCCAGCAGGCTTTTGAAGCGGCCGATTCGCTGGGCGCTGACATTTTTTTGATTCACATGAACACGTATGGCGGGACAGTGCTCGATGCCGATTCCATCCGAACCAAAATCCTGCAAAGTTCCATTCCGGTTTATGTTTTTATCGACAATAACGCGGCGTCGGCTGGCGCGCTCATTTCCATCGCGTGCGACAGTATATACATGCGTCCGGGCGGGAGTATCGGAGCAGCTACAGTGGTCAACCAAACCGGCCAGTCGATGCCCGACAAATACCAGAGTTACATGCGTTCGACCATGCGGGCCACGGCCGAAGCGCACGGGAAAGATACCCTCGTTACAGCCACCGACACCATCATCCGGTGGCGCCGCGATCCGCAGATTGCCCAGGCCATGGTCGATCCCAGTGTTTTTATCGAAGGAATTATTGATACCGGCAAAGTACTGACGTTTACCCCTTCCGAGGCGATGGAACATGGTTTCTGTGAAGGTATTGCCGAAAATATTCCGGAAGTTTTGAAAAAAGTGGGGGTTGAAGAGTACAAAATTGTGGAATACGAACCATCGTGGATTGAACGGATCATTGGCTGGCTGGTTCATCCGGTGTTTTCGGGACTGCTGATCATGGCCATTATTGGCGGTATTTATTTCGAGATGCAAACACCGGGAATTGGCTTTCCACTGGGAGTCGCTGTTTTGGCGGCAATACTGTATTTTGCCCCGCTTTATCTTGAAGGGCTTGCCGAACACTGGGAAATCCTGGTTTTTATTGTTGGTATTATATTGGTTGCCCTCGAAATTTTTGTCATTCCCGGCTTTGGCGTTGCCGGAATTCTGGGTGTGTTGCTCATTTTTGGCGGCCTGATTCTAAGCCTGATTGAAAATGTAAAATTCAATTTCGACAATGTTGATTTACTGAGGGTGGGAGTGGCTGTTACTACCGTGGTACTTGGCGTTTTCGGCGGATTTGTCCTTTCTCTTTATCTTGGTAACAGGCTGTTTACTGCCAAAAGCGGACCGTTTAAAAATCTTTCGCTGCAGTCGGTTCAACGCGTGGACGACGGATATGTAAGCATTGAAACCTCCATGTTCGCGCTGAAGGGAAAAACCGGGATTGCCAAAACCATATTGCGTCCCGGCGGAAAAGTGCTTATCGGCGACGAAGTTTTCGACGCTGTAGCCGAAACCGGTTTTATTGAACGTGGTGAAAATGTTGTGGTTACCAAAGTGGAAGCCACCCAGCTTTACGTGGATAAAGTATAAAAATTCGTTACAAAACGGCGATCCGTAATTTCAAAAGTCAGTGGTCAATTCTTCGGCATTGGAAAATCGAAATCGTTTGTGATGCAAATGGCGGATTCAATCATGAAATTTGAATTTATTCTTTAAACTTTAGAACAGCAGAAATTTTCAAAATCCCTTTATTTGCAGTTGTGTAAACAACTAAAAATGTTTTGCTGTTTTAAAAATAAAGAAAAGGATGGACTACATTGAAAAATATATTGCTGAATTGTGGTTTTTGTTACTTGAAATGGCGCCGTGGCTTTTGTTAGGACTAATTTTTGCCGGGTTGCTGAAAGTATATTTTCCACAAAAACACATCGATAAATATTTGGGAAAACCCAATTTTAAGTCATCGGTAAACGCCGCTTTATTAGGCGTTCCCATGCCACTGTGTTCCTGCGGGGTGATACCCACGGGAATTTCGTTTTACCGGAATGGCGCTTCAAAAGGAGCCACCAATTCGTTTCTTATTTCCACGCC
>CAZHKI010000232.1:2879-6573 GCA_964533365.1 uncultured Maribellus sp.
CCACTTATTCGATGCTGGGCTGGCCGTTTGCATTGCTTCGCCCGCTTGTTGCTTTTATTACCGGCGTGGCCGGCGGTGTTTTAACCAATCTTTTTGTGAAGGAAAAACCGGTTTCAAAATCGCCTTTTGCCGATTTTAAAATTGATGCCGCAGCATTTGGAAAGAGTGACGCTTCGTGCGAAGATGGAAAATGTGGTTGTAATGAAACCAAAATTGCCGGTAACCGAAATTCGCTGCTTCGTGCAGCCGATTATGCTTTTGTCGAACTGTTGCAGGACATTGCCAAATGGCTGATTCTTGGTTTTTTGGTGGCTGCCCTCATTTCGGTGGTTTTGCCCGACGATTTTTTCAGCATGTTCAAAGGGCTGGGTTTTATTGAAATTCTGGTGGTTCTGGCTGCTTCGGTTCCCATTTACGTGTGTGCAACCGGCTCCATCCCCATTGCTGCCGTTTTGTTAATGAAAGGCGTTTCTCCTGGGGCTGCCCTGGTTTTTCTGATGGCTGGACCGGCAACCAACGTGGCAACCATGACCGTTCTGGGAAAAACCATGGGGCGAAAATCGCTTTTTATGTACATGGTTTCCATTACCGGAGGCGCTATGATTTTCGGGCTGCTGACAAACTGGCTCATCCCGGCCGATTGGATTTTGAGCAAAATGAATCATATTCACGCACACGGTGAACATCATGAAATGCTTCCCCAATGGCTGCAAACCGGTTCGGCTGTACTGCTGGTTTTTTCCATCGTTGCCGGTTATTTTTATCTGAACATTCAAAAAAACAGGAAAATGAAAAACACAGAAGGGATCACTGTAAGCGTCGAAGGAATGACCTGCTCGCATTGCGAAGCCAATGTGAAACGAAACCTGGAAGCCCTGAAAGGAATTTCCAGTGTTGTTGCCGATAACCGAAGCGGCACCGTAAAAATCACCGGAACAGCCATCGATTTGAAAAAGGTTCAGGAAACCGTAAATGGATTGGGTTATACGTTTATTGGTTGATTTCGCCGATGCCGATTGAAAATATAAAAAATGTCTAATAACTAACTAAAAATAAAATATTTATGAATAAAGTAAACGTTTTGGGATTAATCCTGATTGCAGCCCTTGTAATTCCTTTTATAGCCGGGGCGCAGGAAAAAAAGGTGCAGCAAAACAGTGCCCCCAAAAAGGTGAGTATTTTGACCGAAACTGAAATTAAAACGGATTTGGACCGGGTTTTCAATTACCTCGATTTGCAAACACCAGCCAAAATTATCGACAGCCATTCGCAAAAGGAAATTACGGATTACCGGAAAATTGATTCCGCGAGCCGTTTGGCAAAGGGAAGTTTCAGCCTGACCTGCTACGAATGGGGTGTCACCTATTCCGGAATGTTAAAGGTTGCCCGTGCAACCGGCGACAAAAGATATGCAGAATATACATTCGAACGGTTGAAAATGCTCGGCGAATCCTTTCCTTTTTTTGAAAAAGTGGAAGCTGAAACAGGAAACAGCGGGCTGCATTCGCTCATCGATCCCCGCTGGCTCGACGATTGCGGCTCAGTGGGCGCATCCTTGATGAAAGCCTCAGTGGAAAATCCCAGTCTGGCCGAAACCATTCGTCCCATTATCGATACTGCCTTTAATTTTGTGATGCATAAGGAATACCGGCTTGAAAACCGCCTGCTGGCCCGAAAACGACCCAATAAAAATTCAGTCTGGATCGACGACATGTACATGGGTATTCCGCCCATTGCCTGGATGGCAAAACTTGTTGAAAACGAAAATCCTCAACTGGCAAAAACTTATTACGATGAAGCCGCCCTGCAAATCGAACTTTTTAATCAGTTGATGTGGGTGCCTGAGAAAAATCTTTACCGTCACGGCTGGATTGAAATGATGGGTGAACATCCTTCGTTCCACTGGGGCAGGGCAAACGGCTGGGCCTTGCTTGCCATTTCCGACGTGCTGGATGTACTCCCTGAAGATCATCAGGAAAGGGGAAAAATTATGGACTTGTTTCTTGCCCATATTCGCGGAATAGTCCCGTTACAGTCAGGCGAAGGATTCTGGCACCAACTGCTCGACAGAAACGATTCGTACCTTGAAACCAGTGCAACTGCGATTTTTACATACTGCATTGCCCACGCCATCAATAAAGGTTGGATTGATGCCATGGCTTACGGGCCTGTGGCCCATCTGGGATGGAAAGCAGTTGCCACCAAAATCAATGAAGCCGGTCAGGTGGAAGGAACGTGTGTTGGTACGGGAATGGGCTTCGATCCGGCTTTTTATTATAACCGGCCGGTGAATGTATTGGCTGCCCATGGTTATGGCCCGGTTTTATTGGCCGGAGCCGAAATGATTCAGCTTCTGAAAAATACTTTTCCTAAAATTAATGACGATGCCGTATTGTTTTACCGGCAAAAAGTAGAAGCCACCGATGAAATTTTTGAGGTGAAATAAATTGGTGTGGTTATATAGAGGAGTAGTTTGAACATCAAAATCTTATTCATTTGAATTATTAGTGATTTTTTAATTGATGCCCACCACACCTTCAATTGGCCCGCCGCCTGAAATCGGCAGAATTACTGGAATGGCTGCTGAAAGTATGCAAAAACAAAAAGTTGTAACTGATTCTGTTTGTTATTCCTGTAGTTGCTCAGGTTTTGTTGTATATCCTGTATGTTTATAACATTAAACAAATCCTTAATATCGGCACATTGAAAAGCTGGAAATCAGGAATGAATCATTATCTTTGCGAAACTTTTTTTGAAACGGATAATTTTTAGAAAAAATGATACAAATCACGCTTCCCGACCAAAGAGTAAGGGAATACCCGGAAGGGATTACCGGTTATGAAATTGCCAGTTCCATTTCGCCACGACTGGCTAAGGATGTGTTGTCGGTGTCGGTAAACGGCGAAGTATGGGATTTAACCCGCAAAATAAACAACGACTCCAAAATCAAATTGCATACCTGGGACGACCGCGAAGGGAAGGAAACCTTTTGGCACACTTCGGCGCACCTGATGGCCGAAGCCATTGAATTCTTTTACCCCGGCACCAAATTCGGAATCGGACCAACCGTCGATACCGGCTTTTACTACGACATTGATCTCCCGGCCGGAGCCCAGCTTTCGGATAAAGATCTGGAAAAAATTGAGCAGAAAATGCTCGAAATGGCCCGCCTGAAAAACGATATCTTCCGCACTGATATTTCGAAAACCGATGCATTGTCGCTTTTTACCCAAAAAAATGACAACCTGAAACTGGAATTGATTAGCGAACTGGAAGACGGGACCATTACGCTGTACAAACAGGGCAATTTTACCGATTTGTGCCGCGGCCCGCACCTTCCGAATACTGAATTTATTAAGGCCATCAAATTGACTTCCATTGCCGGGGCATACTGGCGGGGCGACGAAAAAAACAAAATGCTGACCCGCGTTTACGGCGTCACCTTCCCGAAACAAAAAATGCTGGAAGAGTACCTGGTGATGCTGGAAGAAGCAAAAAAGCGCGACCACCGGAAAATCGGAAAGGAAATGGAATTGTTTGCCTTCTCCGAATCGGTAGGACAGGGGCTCCCGTTGTGGCTGCCCAAAGGAACCCAGTTACGCATGCAACTGGAAGATTTCCTGAAAAAAGTTCAGAAAAGATATGGATACGAGCAGGTAATGACCCCGCACATTGGCGATGTGAAATTGTACAA
>CAZHKI010000233.1:0-2340 GCA_964533365.1 uncultured Maribellus sp.
CTCCATTGTGGCTGACGGTTGCGGAACCAAAGGGCGCCACCGTTGCGGATGATGTTGGCCCCGGTAATTTCGCCAATTTCGCCGTTGGCCACCCTTCGCCAGGTTTCCATATAATCTTTCTGAACCCGCCGGATAGTGCCGCTGACCATACAAAGTCCAATGGCTTCGGCTTTTTTTGCCGATGCCATCACCGACCGCGCGCCTACCGGATCAACGGCAATGGGTTTTTCCATAAAAATGTGTTTCCGGGCATTAACCGCGGCTTCCACGTGCGCCGGGCGAAAGTGTGGCGGTGTACAAAGCAACACAACATCGACACCTGAATCGATGACTTTTTGGTAACTGTCGAACCCGATAAAACAGTTTTCATCGGCAATTTCCACATCTTTTTGGGCTTTCAGCTCCGAACGGCACTGATCAATTTTGTCTTGAAAAATATCACCCAATGCGGTGATTTGCAAGTTTGGCCCGGCATCGAGAAAATTAATGGCCGCACCGGTGCCACGTCCTCCGCAGCCAGTCAACCCGGCTTTTAACACTTTCCCGTCGGGTGCCTGGTCAAGCAGTTCCGGCAACTGAATCTCTTCTTTTGTTGATTTTGAGGTGGAACAGGAGGTTAAAAATCCGGCAACACCGATAGCGCCAATGGTTCCCAACGATGTTTTGGCAATAAAATTTCTGCGGTTCAGCTCTGATTTATTTTTATTCATTTGATCTGTTTTTGTTTAAAATTTAAGCCATGCAAATTACAAAAAAATGCTGTACCCTCCCATTTTGTTATTCCTTGTTTTTAAAATTGAAAAATCATCTGGATTCTTTTTGTTAATTCTGTTACATTTACCACATCATAATTTAATCTTAACTTGAAACCATTCGGAAACTTCAGCGATTCGGAACTGGCGCTAAAAATCAGGAACAGTGAAAAAGCCGCCTACCAGGAACTGTTTGAACGGTATGCTCCCCGTATTTACCAGTTTTCTGTGGAAAGAGGGTGGCAATCCTTCGGGTGCTGTATTCAATGATATTGCTATCTTACTGAATGGTGATAATGACGGCGACGACCGTTCATTGCAATGGTCCACAGTGGCTATATTTGACAGGGCATTGACTAATACTGAAATTGCTGTTTTAGTAGGTCTCTGATTAGAAGAATTTCAATACTCAGAAATCGTGTCCTGAAAATAAAGAGGCTGTTTCAAAAACAGGGAAGCCTATTTTTGTTACGCTGGGACATGACAATCCGCAGCGAAAATTGAAAGTTAAACAACAGGAAACCGTGGCTACCGGCCACGGTTTCCTGTTGCTGTTTGTTATCCCACCACCACGTTGATGATTTTTTTCGGGACGATAATGAATTTCCGTACCGTTTTTCCTTCTAACCATTTTTGCGATCGTTCGTCGGCCAGTACGGTTTGTTCCATTTCGTTTTGCGGCATGTCGAGCGGAAGTTCAATCTGGAAGCGCATTTTCCCGTTAAACGACACCGGGTATTCGAATGTATCCTCCACCAGCAGGTTTTGGTCCACCTCGGGCCAGGGTTCGTAAGCAAGCGTTTTGGTGTTTCCGTAGAGCGACCAAAGTTCTTCGCCCATGTGCGGGGCAAAAGGGGCTAATATTTTGGCAAAGGTTTCTGCTGTTGCTTTGGTTACCTTCCCTTTTTTAATGACGAGATTATTGAAAACCATCAGCGCCGAAATGGCGGTGTTGAATTTGAGGTGTTCAATATCGAATTCCACTTTTTGGATGGTTTGGTGCAGCAGTTTGGCCACTTCTTTGTCTTCGTCGCCATCAACAATATTTTCCGGTTCGGCAAAAAAGCGATAAACGCGGTTCAGAAAGTTAAACACCCCTTTCACGCCGTTTTCGGCCCAGGGTTTGCGTTCGTCTAACGGTCCCATGAACATTTCATAAAGTCGCAGCGAATCGGCGCCGTAGTTAACAATTACGTCATCGGGGTTTACCACATTTTTCAGCGATTTCGACATTTTTGCCACAATCTGCCGCAGTTCTTCGCCGGTTTCCTTATGAAAATATTTCCCGTCGCGGTCTTCCACCAAATCGGAAGCAACTTTGGCTCCGGTAGCGGTTTCGTAAGCAAACGCCAGGATCATCCCCTGGTTGAACAGTTTCTGAAACGGCTCATCAGTGGATACAATGCCCAAATCGAAAAGAACTTTGTGCCAGAACCGCGAGTACAGCAGGTGAAGCACGGCATGTTCAGCGCCGCCAACATACAGGTCAACCGGCATCCAGTATTGTTCCTTTTTTACATCGAAAATCGATTCTTCGTTCATTGGGTCAATATAGCGCAGGTAGTACCAGCACGAGCCGGCCCACTGC
>CAZHKI010000233.1:2350-5331 GCA_964533365.1 uncultured Maribellus sp.
GTTGGTTTCCCGGCGACCTTTGCGGCCGTTTTTGTCGGTAACCATCAGCCAGTCTTCGGCATTTGCCAGTGGCGATTCGCCTGTTTCACTGGGTTTATATTCTTCCAGTTCGGGCAGTTCCAGCGGCAGGTTTTCATCATTAACCAAGGTAACTTCGCCGTCTTCCCAGTGAATAACCGGGAACGGTTCGCCCCAGTAGCGCTGGCGGCTAAACAACCAGTCGCGCAGTTTAAAATTTACAGTAGCTTTTCCGATGCCTTTATTTTCGAGCCATTCCACCGTTTTCTGAATCCCGGCGGTTTTGTTCAGCCCGTTAATATTGAACCCGGTTTCTTTGTTGGCCGAGTTGATGTATTCGCCGTCTTCCGTCCAGCAGGCATCGCCGGTTAAAATGGCTTCGCGGTTTTCAGTTTGTTTTGGGTCGAGAATACAAATCACCGGAATGTTAAAAGTTTTGGCGAATTCGAAGTCGCGGGTGTCGTGCGCCGGAACAGCCATAATGGCGCCGGTTCCGTAACCCATCAGTACATAATCGGCCACCCAGATGGGGATGGGCTGATTGTTTACAGGGTTGATGGCATACCGTCCGGTAAACACGCCCGTTTTAACTTTAGCCAGGTCGGTACGGTCCAAATCCGATTTCAGTGCCGCGGCCTTGATATAATTTTCAACATCCTCTTTTTTATCGGGTGTTGTGATTTCATTGATAAGTTGATGTTCGGGCGCAATAACCATGTAAGTGGCACCAAACAAAGTGTCGGGGCGGGTGGTGTAAACGCGGAGTTTTTTGCCCAGCCCGTCAATTTCGAAATCCACTTCAGCCCCGGTCGATTTGCCAATCCAGTTGCGCTGCATGTCTTTTACGCCTGCCGGCCAGTCGAGGCCTTCCAGTCCCTGCAACAGCCGTTCGCCGTAATGCGGAATACGGAGCAGCCACTGTTTCAGGTTTTTGCGGATAACCGGGTTGCCGCATTTTTCGTGCGAACCGTCGGTGAGAACTTCTTCGTTGGCACAAACCGTTTTGCACGAATCGCACCACCAAACCTGGGCGTTGTCGTAATACGCCAGACGTTTGTCGGAGATGTATTTTTTTACGGCTTCTTTACCTTCATTTTTAATTTTTTCAGGAATTACAAGTTCCGAAATGGGGCGGCCTTTCTGCTGTTCTTCGTCAAACCAGGTATTGTATAATTGCTTAAAAATCCACTGTGTCCACTTAAAATATTTCGGGTCGGTGGTATTGATTTCACGGTCCCAGTCGTAGCTCAACCCGATGGATTTAATCTGCCGCCTGAAATTGTCGCAGTTCAGGTTGGTGGTAACAGCCGGGTGGGTGCCGGTTTGAATGGCATATTGCTCGGCCGGTAACCCAAATGCATCGTAGCCCATCGGGTGCAGCACGTTAAAACCCATCATCCGTTTGTAGCGGCTCAGGATATCGGTTGCCGTGTAACCTTCCGGGTGCCCCACATGCAAACCCGCCCCCGAAGGATAGGGAAACATATCGAGGATATAATATTTTGGTTTTGAAAAATCGTCAGTGGTTTTGAAAGTTTTATTTTCTTCCCAGTATTTCTGCCATTTGGGTTCGATTTCAGCAAAATTGTATTCCATTTTTCCAGTTTTGAATAAGGTTCCGATTTTAAACCTGCAAAGATAGAAAAATGATTCAAGGGATGATTTTAAAAAAATGGCAAAAAAAAGCGCCGGTGAAGCGCTTTTTTGTGATGATGTTTTAATAAGTGACTTTTGGTTCCAGGTTTTTGGCCTGTTCAATAAAATCGGCCACCTGGCTCAGTGCCGGAACTGCCCGGGTAATTTTCTTTTCTTCCTGAACCTCTGTCAGTTTTGCATGAAGATTTTCAGCATTGCGGTTTTTTAATTCTTTAACAGTATCAACACCGGTTGCTTTGAGTAATTCAGCAAACTGAGAACCTATTCCCTTAATACGGAATAAATCCGCCATATTAACCCAATCCAGGACTTTTGCTTCGTCGATGCCTGAGTCGGCGGCCAGTTTTTTACGTCCGGCTTTTGTTGCTCCGGTTTCAAGTAATCCTTCTACTGTTGTAACACCTGCACCGGCCAGTTTTTCTGCGAATGCCGGTCCAATTCCTTCAATTTCTGTAATTTTTTTTGCCATAATATTAAAATTTAGTGATTAAAGCTAAAAGCCAAATTTCTTTCCTAATCCTCCAAGTAAGTTATCTTTCAAAGAGCCTTTTACCAAATCGCCAAGAAGGGCGGAAACTCCATCCTCTCCGGTTTTTCCCTTTGATGAAGCAAAACTTCCGAGTTTATTAATGATAAAAGGAACTGCAATACATGCCACGCTATTTGATACTGTCTTTGGGATCCCTAGTTTCGAAGTAAGATTTGTAACGGTATTATTTACCAATGCCCCTGCAAAAGGAGTGGAATTGCCCCCTGTATTCAAAAGACCAGCAATATCACCAAGTTGTCCACTTTTAAATTTGTTAAGTAATCCTTCCTTAAACGTTTCGGTTACCACATCGGCCACACCATTTAATTTAACTGAATCCAAATCGGTTTTTCCGCTGAGTTGATTCAGTAATCCCCCCTTTACAGAATTTAAAAAATCGTTTAACATGACGAATGGTTTTAATATTTGTTTTAAATTTAAGGATAACATTTTAAAATAAATTATATTCAGCTAAAAAAATTGAGAAATGACCAAGGAACAATTTATTGAAACCATCAGAAAATCATACAGTTTCAAGGGTGAATCGGTGTTGGCTGGTTCAGCCGTATATGGTAACGATTACGAAACCGGCATTCAAATCAGTCTTCCACTGAAAACGTTTAACCGCCACGGACTAATTGCCGGGGCTACCGGAACCGGGAAAACCAAATCGCTGCAGGTGATTGCCGAAAATCTTTCCAATGCTGGTGTTCCGGTTTTGGTGATGGATATTAAAGGCGACTTGAGCGGTCTGGGAGCACCGGGAGAAAACAACCCC
>CAZHKI010000233.1:5341-6556 GCA_964533365.1 uncultured Maribellus sp.
AATTATCAAGGATTTATTAGTCTATTTGAAACTATTGAAAAACGTTCGAAAATAATTGGAATGGATTGGCAGGGGAAAGGATTCCCGCTCGAGTTTTTAAGCATTTCCGAAGAACCCGGTGCCAAACTCAGGGCTACGGTTTCGGAATACGGGCCGGTATTGCTCTCCAAAATTCTGGAACTAAATGATAACCAGAGCGGCGTTTTGTCGATGATTTTCAAATTTTGTGACGACAGAAACCTTCCGCTGCTTGATTTCAAAGACCTGAAAAGTGTGATTGGATACATTCAGAATGAAGGAAAAGAAGAATTTCTGAAAGAATACGGATTCATCCATTCCAGTTCGGCCGGTACCATTATGCGAAGTATCATTGCGCTGGAACAGCAAAATGCCGATGACATTTTCGGGGAACCTTCGTTCGATATTTTTGATTTGATGCAAAAACTACCCTCGGGCGAAGGTGTAATTAATGTTTTGCGGCTCACCGACATGCAAAGTAAACCTGCACTTTTCAGCACCTTCATGCTATGCCTGCTGGCTGAAATATTTCAGAATATGCCGGAAAAAGGTGACCCTGCCAAACCGGAACTGGTTTTGTTTATCGATGAGGCTCACCTGATTTTCAAGAATGCCTCGAAAAGCCTGATTGACCAACTCGAAATGACTGTAAAACTGATTCGTTCGAAAGGTGTTGGGGTATTTTTTGTCACGCAGTCGCCCAACGATATTCCGGCGGGAATACTGGGGCAGTTAGGCACAAAAGTGCAACATGGTCTGCGTGCTTTTACGGCTAAGGACCGGAAAGACATTAAATTGGCTTCAGAAAATTTTCCTTATTCAGAATTTTATAAGGTTGATGAATTGATTATGCAACTGGGCACCGGCGAAGCGCTGGTTTCGACGCTGGACGAAAAAGGTCGGCCCACCGAACTGGTTCACTGCATGATGAGGCCTCCATTCTCGCGCATGGATGTGCTCACTGATTATGAAATAGGACAAATCCTGAAAAAATCGGATATAATCAAAAAGTACAACGTGATATTTGACCGTGAAAGTGCATACGAAATTCTGCAGGAAAAAATTGCCGGCGTGAACAGAAAAGACGAAGCAGCACAGGATGAAGATTACGGAACGCTGCGCCGTTCGAACGATTACGAGCGCCCGGCATCACGCCGCAGAGAGGAACCTTCGAATTTCGAAAAGATTATGAAAAGC
>CAZHKI010000234.1:0-6548 GCA_964533365.1 uncultured Maribellus sp.
CGCAGTAGTAGTTGAATCCATTGGCTTGATGAATACTGGAATCGCCACCAAAACCCGGGTAATCGCCGCTGGCATCGCTGTACAGGCGGGGATGAAGTAAACTGTGGTACAATGCCGTGTAAAATTTAACCGAATCATCGCTGGTTCCGCCTTCCACATCAATTCGTCCCAAAATTTTATTCCAGGTTTTTTCGAGGTTGCTTTTACATTTTTCGAAATCCCAGCCGGTTATTTCAGTTTCCAGGTTTTTTCGGGCATTTTCAATACTGGTAAACGAAGTTCCCATTTTCATTTTCAGTGTTTCATTTTCGATGGAATCAAAAGTGACATAAGCGCCAATGTCGGGTTTGTTTTTTTGTTCGGTTGTGCCGCGAAACAGTTCGGTTGCGGCAAAGGTTCCGTATCCGGTAAATTTTTTATCGAATTTAGCCACAAAATAGCCACTGAACCCGGCTGGTTTTCCCATGCCGTTATAAATGCGGTGGACAGGATTGTAACCAATAATTTCCTGGTTTTCCATATCAATTTTAATATAACCTTCCCCTTCGTCGCTGTTTACATCGATGATGATGGCGGGGGTTTGGTTTTTTTCCCAGGTAAACCTGAAAAAACCTGCCCGTTGTGTAGCGGTTATTTCGGCAATTATTTGATTTTCGGCAAGGGTTGTCGTGAAACAGGCGGGCGAAATGTTTTGGTTATCGAGGGTAAAGGGTGTTTTGCGCTGGTCGGGCAGGAATTGGAAATCGTTGGAAAACGAAGTCGGAAATACAGTAAAACTACCGTAATCCTGAACGCATGATCCGCTGGTCCAGTGAGTTGCCCTGAATCCCTGTAAATACGGGTCACCGAAGTAGAAAGGGGAGAGGCATTTTTTTTCGGTGGCATTGGTTTGGGGCGTCCACTGGGTCATGCCAAACGGCGTGGTAACTGCCGGAATGGTTTGTCCGTGATCCACGTGGTCGCCGGGATTTTGACGTGCCGCAATGGTGTTGGCCGGCCCGGTTCCTATCAGTGGATCGACCAATCTGATATAGTTTTTGGTTTCATTTTTTTTGCATGAAAAAAGGACAAGAAAAATCAGAATCAGAAAAAGGAAAGATGGTTTTGTTTTCATTTTTTCAATGTTCAACGTGAGTTTTAATGAAGGCTAAAATTACAAATTTCGACTTCACAAACTGCTGATGTTTCCGGTTAAATCGACAATATATTTATCGTTAAAATTGTCGAAACAAACTGCCATAATGTAAAAACAATCCGTGAAACCTGCAAGTTTACTGCAAATTGCCACTTTTAACCGATGAGTGACATGAATGGTACTTTGCAGGGTAAAGTAGGTGTTTAGCAGGTTTGTGACTGCCGATTGTTGAAATAAAATATTTTATTCCAGTTAGTTAGGTACATTTGATTAGTGAAACATTAAACAGATATAGTCATGAAAATTAAAATGATTCTTTTAACCATTTGTGTCGCGCTGCTGAGTTTGGGCGTCCATGCAAAAATTAAAGACGGGAAAGCCCTTACCGGTACTTCGCTGACTGACTTCGGGAAATACACCATTGTTAATTCAGATAATCCGATGGTTCTTAATGGTACCGAAGTGAAAACATTTGATCTGACGTATGAAAATACCCGCCTGCCGGTCCGCATTGGAGTCATTCATGAAAAAGAATGTACCAGCTTTGTTCTTCGTTCCGATGTATTCGAAATTGAATATTCCTGCAACAAAGGTATGTTTGGTGTCCGGAAAATTGAGAAACGGTTTCAGGAACTTCCGACCGAAGCCAACGAAGCCCGGTTGAACAAAGTGAGTTATTATTCGCAGAGGGTTATTTGTCAGAACCCAAAAACCCAGGACGAGCTTTTGGGGTTGATTGCCTGTTATTTTCCCAATCTGGTGAATGAAGAATATCAGGCATCTTTTTAAGAAAGGCTAAACAGTGCAATTTTTTCATAGAAGTATGAAAATTTAACCTCTGCCAGCGGGCAGGGGTTTTTTTGTTGAAAATATGTGGGGAGAGCCCTTCCCGCATAGTCTGGGGTATTTTTTTTTTACTGATTTTTAATTTTGATATTGTATTCCCCGGTTTCAGCCAACAACCGTAAACGAAGTGTATGTATACCGAAACAGTCTGCAACCTGTTCCTGTTTCTGCACCGGTAAATGGTTTTGGCGATATGGCGCGTTTTTTATTGACGTTTTTCTATTCTATATTTAATCAAAAAAATAACGATACATGATGTTTAACCAGGTTAAATGGCCACGCTGGCTGAATAAACGGTTGTTGACCCATTTCTTGTTTTGGTTGTTTTATGTTTTGTTTTTTGGTTCCATATACGGGAAATATGGTAATGATTATCGCTGGTATCTGCTCGAATCGTTGTGTATGCTGCCGTTTGTAATGCTGGCCACTTATGTTACCATTTATGCTATTTTACCGTTTTATTTACAACGAAAAAAATTGCTGGTTACTGTCGTACTGATTATCATTTTGTTGTTTTTTGTGACTTTAGGCGAACGTATTTTTCTTCGCCTGCTGAACTCGCTGCCCATCACGGCAGAGTCGCTGTTTGGGGTAACTTTCCTGTACCTTTTGCTTGAAACAAATTTTATGGTTTTCATTGCATTTGCCATAAAAATTGTAAAAAAATGGTTCGAACAGCAGAACGAAAAACATGAAATGGAAAAGCGAAACCTGCAAACCGAACTGAACCTGTTAAGAAGCCAGTTGCATCCCCATTTTTTGTTCAACACAATGAACAATTTATACGCACTTTCGCTCGAAAAATCGGCAAAAACATCAGAAGGAATTGCTAAAATGTCGGATCTGCTCCGATCGGTTTTGTATGAATGCAACGAACCGGAAATCCCGCTCGAAAAGGAAATCAGGCTTATCGAAAATTTTATCGACCTGGAAAAACTGCGCTATGGAAACCGGCTGCAACTGGAGTTTACCGTGACAGGCGATGTGGGGCGGTTTAAAATTGCCCCGATGCTTTTATATACTTTTGTTGAAAACTGTTTTAAACACGGAAGCCGGAATGATCCGGGAAATCCCTTCATCCGGATTCATATTGATGCAACAGGTGATGATTTTTTGTTTCAGGCCGAAAACAGTATCTCCGCATCTGTAATTCAAAAAAGGAAGAATACTGAAGGAGGAGTGGGGCTCATAAACGCAAAAAAACGGCTCGAAATTATTTATGGTAACCAATATCGCCTGGCCATCAACGAAGGAGAAAAAAGGTTTGCAGTCAGGTTAACAATTTGTAAAAGAGATGGTGAAACTGCTCATCAATAACAGCATTTCGTACAGAATTTACCGGTATTTGCTTTTATTTCTGGTTACGGTATTCTTGTTTGCCACTTTGTTTTATGTGCAAAACGGAACCGGAGATTACTGGGGAACATTCTTTATCACTTTTATCAATGGCCTTTTTTTCTTTGGATATGCTTTCGTAACCATTTACCTGTTGATTCCCGAGTATCTGATCCGCCGCAAAACCGTTTGGTTCCTATTGTTGTTTGGGCTGGTTGGGGTTGGCTTGTCGGCCATAAAACTGGTGATTTCCGACCATATTTTTTATTCCTCCATTTCGCCCGAGAATATCCAGCGCAGCGGGGTGATGAACCTTCGTTTTATTGTGGTGAATACCAAAGATATGACTTTTGTGGTTGCCCTCTTTTGTGTCGCCAAATATGTAAGGGATTATGTTTTCACCGAGCAGGCCAGAAAGAAACTGGAAATACAAAACCGGGAGGCGCAAAGCAAACTGCTGCAGTCGCAATTCGATCCTCACTTTTTGTTCAACACCATCAACAACATGTATGCGCTTTCGCTGCTGAATCCGGAGAAAACCCGGGAGGTTATAGGGCGGATGAAAATCGTGCTGAATTATATTATCGACGAAAGCCAGAAAGAATTTGTCAACCTTCAGGATGAAATTTCATTAGTGGAAAACTATGTCCAGCTCGAAAAACTGCGTTACGGGAAGCGGCTCAGCGTGGAAATGGTTACCAGTGGCGATCTGGCCAGGCAGAAAGTTCCACCCATGATCCTGTTCTTTTTAGTTGAAAACTGTTTTAAACACGGCAGCAGCCTCGATGCCGGTTCTCCGTGGATTAGAATTGTAATCAAAGCAGAGCCGGGATACCTGTTGCTTGCCACAGAAAACAGCAAGCCTGGTTCTGTTGTAACACCCGGGCAAGATGTAACCGGCGGACTTGGATTAAAAAACTTACGTAAACGGCTCGAATTTTTGTATTCCAAAAACCGGTTTACCCTGAACATTTTAAACACAAAAAATACCTTTAAGGCTGAGTTGATGATTAAAGAAACAGAAGTTGGATTTATACACGAAAAATAGAAACAAGAGGATACTGCGACATGCCGCTTTTTGGCTGGCATGGGTTTTATCGTTTACCGTGATTCAAAGCCTGGGTTACGGAAGCCGCCAGTATTTTGTGTGGCTGATGTATTATATCATCACCCTGCCGGTTTTTATTGCCCATACTTATCTGATTGCTTACTGGCTGATTCCACTGGTTCGTGAAAAAAACAATTACTTTTTATTTGTCTCGGGATTGTTCTTTTTTCTGGTGGTCTTTTCAGTGATCGAACTGGTGGTGAGCAACGAACTGGTTTTTAAAGTTTTCGATGTTGATAAATCGTTTAGTCCGGGGTACCTTAATATTAAAAACATCCTGATCAGCGGAATTGGAAATCATTTCATCATTCTTGTATTTTTTGCCATCAAAGCAGGCCGTTCGCTCTATTTTACCAAAAACCGGAAAGAAGAGTTGCTGCTGTCGAAAATGGAAACCGAACTCGAAATATACCGTTACCAGCTTCAGCCACGGCTGATTTTATCATTAATGGAGGAACTGGATGAAATAACCCTGCGCGATGCTGAAAAATCGCCTGATATGATTATTAAAATCTCCGGCTTTATCAATCGTTTTCTGTTCGAAGGAAAAGAAGAACTAATTCCATTGCAATTGGATATTGAATTGATCCGCGATTTTCTCGAAATCCATCAACAGGCAGTGGGCGACCGCCTGATAAGCAATTTTATCGCCGAAGGAAACCTGAAATCTTTTGTGGTTCCTCCGTTTCTGTTGTTGCCGTTTTTGAACAGTGCTATTAAAATAGTTTATCAATGTAACGAAAGGTTCGAATGTAACGTCATTGTAAAAGGGGAGAAAAAATATCTCTTGTATTCTTTTACGTTTTGGAGCGAAAGCGAATTTCAGATGAATGATGATGAAAATATAGGGATCACGAGAAAAAGACTGAATTATTCGTTCCCCGGAAAATTCAGGCTGGTTGAACAGGTAGATGAAAACTTCAGGGAAATAATCCTGGAAATTTTCAGTTGAAAAAAATGTAACACTCCCGGAATTTAACCGACAAATGGTTGAAGACATGAACAGAAAACAAGAAAACTTATCGGTTGTAGCCATGAAAACAAAATGTATTGTCATTGATGATGAGCCGCTTGCCATTGATTTGATGCGGAACCACATCGAAAAACTTGAGAACTTTGAAATTGTCGCCGAGTGCAGCGATGCCATGAAAGCGATGCAGGTGTTGCACAGCCACCCGGTCGATTTGATGTTTATGGATATACAAATGCCGCAGATTACCGGCATTGAATTCCTGAAAACCTTAAAACACCCGCCAAAAGTAATCATTACCACTGCCTACCGTGAGTATGCCCTCGAAGGTTTTGAACTTGATGTGGTGGATTACCTGCTGAAACCCATCACATTTGGCCGCTTCCTCAAAGCTGTCAATAAATATTACCAGATTTCACAGGATGAGCAACAAGTTAGTTCGCCGTCAGCTTTGCCTGTCGTTCAAAATGATGATTCGTTCATTTATGTAAAAGAAAATAAAAAAGTGATAAAAGTCCATATCGATGAAATCGTTTATGTGGAAGGGCTCAGCGAATATGTACAGATTTATACGGAGAAGAAAAAAGTAATCACCAAAACCAGTTTGTCCAACATGGAAGAAAAGCTTCCGGATGCCGGATTTATGCGTATTCACAAATCGTTTATTGTGTCATTGTCAAAAATTGAAGCTTTTACATCCAGCAGTATCGAAGTTCGCGGCAAAGAGTTGCCCATTGGGAGGAGTTACAAAAATTCGGTGCTGGAAATGCTCCGGGTTTGTGGTACTGCTTCGGTGAGCTAATCTGTGAACCTTTGCCAGAGTTGTTCGATGCCTTTGCCGGGCTGGATTGATTTTACCGGCGAAAGTTGCAGAAAAGAGACCCGTGTTTCGTTTATGGCACGCAGGTTTTCTTTGCTGTCGTTTTGAAATTGGATAGAGATAACCTGCAGCACAATCACCGTTTTCAGCGTTGTTGCCCTTACCCTGATTGAAAACGGGGAATGTTTACCCGGGTGGATGTGGATATAACGTTCCGGATCATCCCCTTTTTTTATCACCCAAACCGACGAATCACTCAGCCTGATTTTCCGGTATTCGTGGGGAGCCAGCCAGTTGGTAAAAGCGGTTTTCTCCATGCAGTGAATTTCCCTGA
>CAZHKI010000235.1:0-6545 GCA_964533365.1 uncultured Maribellus sp.
ATCAGAAAGGAAAAAATCCAGGATGCAGCAAAATCTTTCCCGGTTTCGAAGTAGCGGAAAAAAACCGCCAGGTGAAACGGGATAGCCAGCGACTGCCGGGCGACCATTGCCTCGGTGTGCCCAACCACGATGAGCAAAAACCAGCCGAAAGCCAGGCTCATGTGCATATAACCAAGTACCGGATTTTTCAGGAATATTTTATGGTGAAGCAGCCCTTCATTAAAAGCTTCTTTAACGGAACGGAGTACCCGTTTTGATTTCAACGACTGCACAAGCCTGAGTTTGTCGAGTTTTGAAAGCCCGCGAACCCACTTAAAAAAACGGTACCCCAGGATTCCGAGCAGGTAAATCAGGCCGAGGGTAAACGGGAGGATAATTATCATTTCCATTATACCTTTTCGTTTTCGGTTTTCAGCATCGAAATACGTTTTTTTATCAGCAGGATTGCGTTGCGGATGTTGATGTCGCGCGGGCATACCAACGTACATTTTCCGCAAAACATACATTTGTCGATTTCTTCAGCGAGCTTTTCAGTTTCGCCGCGGCGCAGCCACAACCCGATTTTCCGGACATTGAAATTGGTGAGATTCCCGGCGCTGCAAGTTGCCGTACATCCGCCACACGACATGCAGGTCAGGAACGAAGGCTCGTACTCTAAAACATACATCAGTATCCGGTCGTCGAATTTATCGAAGTCAATTTGGCGTGAAGCCAGTTTCAGATAGCTGAAATCGTCCATTGGGTTACCTGTTTTCAAAAAAGTGAATCACTTCCAGAGCTGCCGAACGTGCGTTTTCCAGTGTTTCGTTGACTGCCATCGGGCAAATGGTCGTTCCGGCCATAAAAATGCCTTCCTGTGTGGTGAAATTTCTCGCAAGGTGCATATTGGCCGATTTCAGGAATCCGTTTTCGTCACGTTTCATTTGGTTGTTACGTATCAGGCGGCTGTTCGACAGCCCGGGTTCCATTCCAACCAAAAGGATAATCATATCCACGTTCATCCGGAGTGGCCGTCCCTGTAAAGTGTCTTCGGCTTTGATTTGCAGGCTTTTGTCTGGTCTTTCGGCAGCCTCGGACAGACGGCCCCGGATGAACTGGATTTTATGTTGCATTTGTGCTGTAAGATAAAGACTGTCGAATGTTGAACCATAAAGCCTCAGGTCCATATAAAAACAGAATACCTCGCAGTTGGGGAGCATTTTGTTGATTTCGATGGCTTGTTTGATGCCAGTGATGCAGCATACTTTTGAGCAGTAGGTATTTCCCACTTTTGCGTCGCGCGAACCCACACAGTGAATGATAGCCACCCGTCGCGGTTCTGTTCCCTGGGCAGTGAGCAGTTTCCCGTGCTTTTTCATCCGTCGTTCGAAATCGACCGAAGTGATGACGTTGCTGAACAGTCCGTAACCATACTCTTCCTTTATGGTGGCATCGAAAACGTTAAATCCGGAGGCGACAACAACTGCGTCGGCAAAGATTTTTACATCGCGTTCGTCGGAAAGCTCAAACCGGCCGTTGACTCGTTCAATCCGGCTGATTTCGGTATTGTAAACCACATTGACGCCGGTGCGGCTGGTTTTTGTTTTAAGTTGGTCAACCACGGCTGAAGGCGACGAAAAATCGGGGAACAGGTGATCCCAGTCGTTCAGCTTTCCCCCGGTAACCGGTTGTTTTTCAATCAGGGTTACTTTTATTCCTTGTCCCGACAAGGCAGAAGCTGCCTCCATGCCGGCGATTCCACCGCCAATGACTGCGACATGTTTGTTCTTTACCATACGGTCACATTTTGGTTGATACATCCGGTAAACAGCGGTTCACTGATGTTTTTCCCGTTTTTCCCGGCAAATTTTAGTTGGGGATCGTAGGCAATTCCAATTTTTTTCAGCAACGGTTCCACATCCACCTGGTGCATTTGCAAACCAAGGTCTTTCCACGGATCATACCCCAGCATCAGTCCGGCCAGTTCTTCGTGCGAAAGGACGGGGATTCCGTTTGTGCCACCACCGTAAGTTTTTCCTTCCATTTGTGCCAGCGTGTATTGCCAGCGGTCGAGAAACATGTTGCAGCCCGGGCAGTTGGTTAAAATAGCATCGGGTTGGTAGGGCTCCATGCTGACAAATTTTTTGCGGGCGTTGGAAATGGAGTAGCCACGGTTGTTTTTTACCAGGTAGTGGCGGAACCCAAATCCGCAACAGTGGCGACGTTCCGGGTAATCAACGGTTTCTCCGCCCCAGGCTTCAATCATTCCGGTAAGTACCCGCGAATATTCCGAACCGCCCACCCCTTTCTCAGGGAAAATTTTGGCATAGTGGCAGCCAATGTGATCAACAATCTTCAGCGGTTCACCGGTTTCCCGGTTAATAAGCCGGTAACCTGACTGCCGGGCGATTTCCTTTCTGAATTTGAAAATGATATCGCAGGCGTGTGAAAGGTTTTCGGGAATTTCGAATTCGCGGCCGGTGGCTCTTTTCAGGCGCTCACGGGTTTTTGCCAGTTCTTCCGGATATTCTTTCCAGGTGGAAAGTACCTCGTTGTAGCAACCAAACGATGTAATACACGAAACTGCGCAGTTTTTATATCCTTGTTCGCTCATCAGCGAAAACTGGCGGGCGATGACGACTTGGATGGTTTCGAACGGAACAATGTCGGAATGGTACCCGATTCCGGTGCAGGTGGTGTGGCGGGGATCGTCGAAAATATCTTTGTTCAGGTTTTTCTGCAGGATGGAAAGAAAAACTTTTTCGGCACCCGGATTAAAATTTTGCCGGATGCAGCTTCGCAGATAGAAGAAATGGTCGTCGGCGATTTCCTTGTTGTATTCGCTCCACCTGATTTTTGTTTTTTTTTCCATGTTATACCTCCTGTAATAAATACTGTGTGTATTTTTCCATATCAGCCTCGCCATTTTCGTCAACCAGTCCCAGATCAACAGCTTTGATTTTGCTGAAGTGTTCGATGGTTTTGTAAAGTTTCATTCCCCCGCATTCTTCGAAAATATTTGAAAGTTCATCAAGATCGGTTTGATTGATTTTTCGCATAGCGCCGGGGCCATCGCCGTCGAGGTTGGCGCCGACTGATTCGTACACATCGCTCATGTTTTCGTACACCCACTTCCATACCGGTCCCTGTTCAGGGTGGGTCTCGGGTTTTAGTACCGTTGGATGGACACAGTAGCCAAATTTCAGGATATTCATCCCGATATTTTTCATGATGAGGTATTGCTGACGCCCCATGCGGCTTTCGGTGAATGCGCCGGTTTCCTGCGAAACCTTCCGCAGAACATTGATGATAAGCCCCGGGCAGTTGTTTCGCGGACACCGGGTTTTACACGACATACATTGTCCGCAGTACCAGATAGTATCGCTTTTCAGCAGTTCCGCAATTTTTTCTTCGTTGCCCGACTGTACCGTGATGGCGATACTCCGCGGGTCGTATTCGAAATATTCGGCTGCCGGACAAATGGCGGTACAAATTCCGCAATTCATGCAGGCATGCAAACCTTCCTCAAGCCGGATATCTTTTTTTAGACGGTTAAATAATTCTGACTGCATGATACAATAATGTAAATAACATGCAAAATTTCGGATTAAAGGGGAGCAAAAAAACCGTCAATAAGCGTATTTTGGAAGTACGTTTTTAAACGTAGTCCGGCCTTGGGTCAATGCTTTTTATTCGGTAAGAAATTTTTCGAAAGCTTCACGGTGTTCTGCCGAGAGCCGGGCAGGGCGCATGGTTTTCCGGTCGATAAACAATCCTTTTTGCTGGCCCGAAGCACACAGTTCTTCTTTTTCGTTGTAAAACCTGAACTCGAGAATGGCCGAGGCATTGTTCAGTTTCGACACCCAGAGTTCAATTTTTACTGAATTGTCTAAAAAGAAAGGGCGTTTGTAGGAGATGGTGGTTTCCGTAATGACAGGAACAACACCATCGCCATGAGCCAGTTGGGTAACCGGAATTTCCATGGCTTCCAGCAGTTTCATACGGCCGTTTTCCATCCACTGGATGTAAATGATGTTGTTTACATGTCCTACAAAATCAATGTGGTAAGTGTATATTTTTTCTGTGAAAGTTAATTTTTGGTTCATGGGTTTGGATTAAAATTCAACGCTGAGAACTTGTGCTTTCCCTGGAGGAAAAATTTCCACATGATGTTTTTGGGGTAAATCTGCTGATGTGATTTTATTAAAACCTGTTGCTGTGTGATTTTTCTTTTTCGGATTAAATGGGGGAGGTTCCGGTAGAATGAGGCATGGGCTTTTACCACGGCCCAGAATTCGCGGTAATGAAATCCCAGGATAAATTTGATGGCCGCCACCCCGTCGAGGATCATCCGCATCAGGAATATTCGTTTGAACTGGTTGCGGGGCAGGTTTTTGAACAACATCCAAAGGTTATTTCTGAAGTTGAGGTATATTTTTTTTGGGCTACCATACGAAAGGGTTCCCCCGCCAAGGTGAAAAACCACACTTTCGGGCTGGTACCAGATTTCGTAGCCGAGACTTTTCATCCGCCAGCAGAGGTCAATTTCTTCCATGTGGGCCCAGAAATCGCCATCGAAACCACCAGCCTTTTTGAAAGCTTCGGCCTGAACAAACATGCAGGCGCCCGACGCCCAGAAAATTTGTGTAGGCTGGTTGTACTGGCCGGTGTCGGCTTCCATGCGGTTCAGGATGCGCCCCCGGCAAAACGGGTACCCGAATTTGTCGATAAATCCGCCGGCTGCCCCGGCATATTCAAACTGGTGCGGTTTTTCGTAGCTGAGGATTTTAGGCTGGACTGCTGTAATTTTTTCATCGGTGCGAAACAGTTCCATGCATTTTTCCAGCCATCCCGGTGTGGTTTCCACATCTGAGTTCAACAAAACAAAATAGTCGGCATCCACCTGTTGCAGCGCCTGATTGTAACCTTCGGCGAAACCATAATTTTTTCCTAATTCGATGATGTTTACCGACGGGTAATTTTCTTGGATGGTTTCAATGGAGTTATCGGTTGAACCATTGTCGGCCAGGTAAATCTGCACATTTTTAAAGGCTGAATTTCGGATAACAGAAGGTAAAAAGGTTTGAAACAGTTTAGCGCCGTTCCAGTTTAAAATAACAATAGCGATTTTTTCGTTTTCGGCCATGTTTTTTAAGAAATGAGGAGTGTTGCCAGGAGAGATGCCAGGTTTTCTTTTTCCATATTTTCAAGGATATCCGAAATTTTCCGGGTTTTTTCCGGGTCGTCCGATGCCAGCAGTGTTTCAATTTCCTTTATTTGCCTGCCGGTTAGTTCGTCCCGGAGAAGTTCCCTGATTTTTTCTTTTTCTTTTTTGTCTTCAGGAAGTCCCAGTGTTTCGAGTTCATTAATGGCTGCCTGAAGAATTTCTTTTGCCTGCGCCCTCACCGGATCGATGTCGCGGGTTTTTCCTGCAGCGGCTGTGTCGCGCAGGTTCCAGCTTGAATAGTCGTAATGCAATTCTTTCAGCATTTTGATTTTCAGGCTATCTTTTCCGAAAATTCTTTCCAGAAAAATGATTGATTGGTTTTTCCAGGCTTCCAGATCGAAATGAATTTCGTCGAGCCGGATAATCTGGCCCTTCAGCAGGGCGATTTCCTTTTCTGCCATGACATTTGTATTTACCGGGAAAAATACAATATTTTCAGCTTTTGTTCCCCAGGTATTGATGAATAATTCCGTAGAATTCCCCAAAAAAGTTTTCGCTGGCCGCCACCATTTCGCCGCCAAAGAGCCAGTTATCGCCGCCATTGAAATCGCAAACCTTTCCACCGGCCTGTTGCAGGATGAAACCGCCGGCTGCCACATCCCAGGCGTGCAGGGCGTGTTCGTAAAAAGCATTGAAGCGGCCTGCTGCCACGTAAGCCAAATCGACAGCGGCCGAACCCAGTCGCCGGATGCCCCGCGTGGTTTTCATCAAATGACGGAGTGCGTTCAGGTAGAGTTCAGTCTTTTCAAAATCGTAGTATGGAAATCCGGTGGCAATGAGCGTGTCTTCGGCTTTGGATGCAGCAGAAACTTTAATTTCGCTGCCATTTAAATAAGCCGGGCTCCCTTTCCAGGCATAAAACATTTCATCAGCGCCAATTTCGTAAACCACGCCAAGCACCAGTTCTTTGCCTTCCATCAGGGCGATGCTTACCGAGTGCGGGGCAATGCCGTGAATGTAATTGGTGGTTCCGTCCAGCGGATCGATAAACCAGGTAAACGGCTCGTTGTGCGATTCGGCAGTTCCTTCCTCGGCTACAAAACCGGAATTGGGGACCAATTCTTTCAGCGCGCCGACGATACGGGCTTCGGAGGTTTTATCGACATAGGTAACCAGACTGGCCACACTTTTAAGTTCCACGTCGGCAACCGTGATTTTTTTTCTTTCAGTACGGATGAATTCACCGGCTGCCCGGGCAATTTCCTGTACCTGAAAACAAAGATTCTGATAATCCATGCTATTTATTTTGAGGTAAATTTAATTAAAATCATTCAGCCATTTCAACGGAAACATTGCCGTTTGGGAGAATTGACTTTAATTTCACTCCGGCCAGTTCATT
>CAZHKI010000236.1:0-6524 GCA_964533365.1 uncultured Maribellus sp.
CCCAGGCATAGTAAGGAATGGCCATAAATTTCCGGGGCGAAGTTTGAATTTCGCCTTCGGCATTGATCTTTTCTGCTCCTTCGGCTTTGCCCCTGATAACATTCACTCCACCTAACAATTCGGGTTGGAACTCAACCAGGAGTTCACAGTTTTCAGGTAACACCAAACTGAGAATATCGGGATCCTCAGCGTCGGGCCACTCGGCACAATATACCAGCGGGCCCAACTGAAGCGCCATTTTTCCCCGGTCATCTTCAATATTGGGATGAGCTTTTATTTTACGGACTTCGAACGGGAACCCGACTTCCACCAAATCACCCGGCTCCCAGGTTCTTGAAATTACGGCATAACCATTCTCCAGTTTCGGCGAAATTTCCTTCCCGTTTACTTTAAATACCGGTTTTGATGAAGGTTGATTGGTGAACGAATACAAATCGCCCGGCACCGGATTTTTTGATGCCCAGCCCGGTATGCGGATATATAATTTTGTTTTAACCGGATTTTCAGGCTGAAGAGTTACTGAAATATTTCCGTCCCAGGGCATGTTGCTTTGCTGTGTTATCTCCAGTTTTCCTTTTTCTGTTTCGAATGTGGTGGTGCTGGGAACAAAAAGGTTGATATAAATCTGATTTTCTTTTTGGGCGTAGATGTAGTTGGGCATCGACGGGATGAACCGTGAGATGTTAGACGGGCAGCAGGCGCAGCCAAACCATTCGCTGCGTTTGTGTTGTCCAATTGATTCCAGCGGATTGGGGTAGAAGAAGTGGTCGCCGCTGAGGGAAACACCCGAAAGCACATTGTTATATAGCGACCGTTCAAGTACGTCGATATATTTTGCATCGCCGGTCATGAGGAACATGCGGTGGTTCCAGAATACGTTGGCAATGGCGGCGCAGGTTTCGCAGTAAGCGCGGCCGTTGGGCAATTCGTAAGGCCCGCCAAATCCTTCGTGTCCGCCTTCGGCGCCAATACCGCCGGTGATGTACAGTTTTTTATAAACCACGTCTTCCCAGATTTTTGTGATGGCATTGATGTAGGCTTGATCGCCGGTGAGGGCGGCCACATCGGCCATGCCCGACCACATGTAGGCGGCCCGTACCGAATGCCCCACAGCTTCGGTCTGGTCGGTCACCGGAATATGCGACTGGTTGTAGGTTTTTTTCTCACCCAGCGCATCTTTTCCCCGGATGTCGAGGAAAAATTTGGCGAGTTCAAGGTATCGCTTTTCCCCGGTAACGCGGTACAGTTTCACCAGCCCGATTTCCACTTCCTGGTGGCCGGGCCAGTTTTCCAGTTTCCCGTAGCCGAAAACGCTGTCGATCAAGTCGGCGCTTTTAATGGCAATATCGAGAATTTCGCGTTTGCCGGTGGCCTGATAGTAGGCTGTGGCCGCTTCGTAAAAATGGCCCAGGTTATAGAGTTCGTGGCTCAGGTCGTCCACTTTTTCCCAGCGGGATTTTCCGATCCAGTCGTGGCCGTTTTCGCCCATAATGGTGCGGTTGGTAAACAGGTAGCCATCGTCTTCCTGTGCTTCGCCAATTAAAAAAATCAGCGAATCGATGGTGGTTTCCAGTTCCGGGTCGGGAAACATTTGCAGCGAATAGGCCGCGCCTTCAATAATTTTGTAGATATCGGAATCGTCGAACGGGTAGGGCGAGCAAAAAATGCCTTCTTCCAGTCCGGCGGCAATGGCAAAGTTTTTTATCCGGCCGGTTTCGTCGCTTTTCTGAATGGCAATGGGGATGGTAACCTCGTGGTTGGTTTTTATCCGGGTTGCCCAGAAATTATCGGTTACTTTTACGTTGGTAAACGGTACCGGAGAAATGGGATACTCGTTGGTGGCTGATTCCTTTTCGGAACAGGAATTTAGAAGGATAACAATGAATGTAAGCAGGAATAGTTGGCGCATGGTTTAAGTTTTTTTAATAGTACAAATTCAAAAATATTAAAATCCTGTTTGTTAGCAGAGTGATTTTTAAAAAAAAATGTCAGATGGAAACTTATTTTGTACGAAATGGATCTTCCTGATTAATATTTCGGAGGTAATCTTGTTGTCCTTTATTTTTGAAAATGCGAGGGGCGCAACATTTTTTTTGCTGCGCCCCGTTATAAAAATTTGTTGTTGAACAGTTTAGTTTACAATTGCGGCAATTCCTGCTCCGATAAGGCTCGAATTGGGCACTTCCACAATCTCGTAAAAACGGCGGTTTTCGCCCGAGAAGAATCCTTGCATGAATGCTTCAAACAACACCTTGAAGTTGTTCATTTTGTAGAACGTGGTTCCTTCGATGGTCATTAGCACAGGTTTGTCGGCCGATTTTCCTTTGCCGGTTTTTAAGATAACGGCAGCCAGACTCGCAGCCGTTAACTTGGCAGCGCGCGTAATCAGTGCATTGATGATTTCAGCAGCCGCTTCTTTGTCTTCCTTGCTGACCAGCACTGCCGAAAGTTTATTGGCAGGTAAATCAATACCGCAAACAAATTTGTTTACTTCTTCCGAAGTGAGTTCGCCCAATTCCTTCATCTGTACTTTGCTTTCGGCGCTGAACACATCTTCGGCAGCAGCCATTTTCAGTGCTGTTGTGCAGAGACCGCCAAAATAGCCGCCGGCAATCATTTTTTCGAACGTAT
Organism: uncultured Maribellus sp.; assembly: GCA_964533365.1. Lineage (GTDB taxonomy): Bacteria > Bacteroidota > Bacteroidia > Bacteroidales > Prolixibacteraceae > Draconibacterium. The sequence goes on from CAZHKI010000236.1 coordinate 2,632, forward strand.
ATCGACCGGGTAATTTGGTGGTATTATCAAATGCAATATCAATATCGGTGCGTGGCATCAGGTTGAAATTGCCCGACTCGATATTGATGATCATATTCCCTTTCAGGTCGAGGTTTGCTGTTTTGGTAATATTTTTATTTTCCTCAATGTAGCAGGCGTTGGTACCGGTACCAAGGATGAATCCGATGTATGTGTCGAATTCGCGTCCGGCAGTTGCAGCTTGTCCGGCCAGCAGTGTGGATACGGTGTCGTTCATCAGCACAATTTCCTTTTCGGGAGTGCCCATGGCTTCCAGCAGATTTTTACCTACCATTTGTCCAATCACTTCGGGAGCTTTTACTTCTTTGCTCCATTCGAGAAGTTTCCCGTCTTTATTAGGGAAAATTTCGACAGCATACGAAAAACAGAACCCGATTTTTTCAGAAACATTTTTATAACTGGTAAGATAGGCAGCCAGTGTGGCAAAAAATTCCTTGTTCGACAGTTCTTCATCGATGGCCGGCATTTTGCGCTGTTGCAGGTTTTCGGTAACCAGTTTCAGGTCATTGTCGAATGACATTTTTACTGCCCTGAAATTGGTGCCGCCGGCATCAATGGCAACTACCGGTTCGTTGGGTTTGATTTTTCCTTCGGCTCCCAAGTAAGTTGGAATCATTTGCAGCGACCCGGCTTTTCCTTCAAGACCGTTTCTCATTTCCGAAATAAAATCATCGGTAATCGCTTTTATATCGATTTGCGAAGATTGTAATTTGTGTGCTTTTAAAAATTGTTGTGTTTTGTTCATATTTTTTATTGTTACAGATTAATAATATTAAAATCAGTTGTTTTTACATCCAAAAGCAATTCGGATAATTTTAATCCCGGTATTTTGCTTTGGAGGCTAAAGTTAAAAAGTATTTTTATTTTACATCGGCAATTTTAAATACCCAGGCATATTGGCTCAGATTTTTTGCCGGAGAAACTTCCGTTGGATAAATGGTTAGTTTTCCTCCCGATTTTTTTGCTTTTATATTTTTATCCAATCCTAACATTTTTACATTTTCTGCTGACTGGATTCCATCAATCGTTATTGGTTTTTCAGGAAATTTGGTACAGAGAACATATAAATCGTTTCCTTTTTTGGTGAAAAATACATTTTCAATTTTGTTCTTTGCCGAACCTTGCCACTTGCGGGTTCCATAGATGGCTTCACCATAAACATCAAGCCAGCCTCCGATGTCGAGCAGGCGTTGCTGCTGAATGGCCGGGATACGACCGTCGGCTGTGGGGCCAATATCGAGGAGAAGATTTCCGCCGCCGGCAACTTTTTCGATGAGCATATCGACCAGCGCGTCGGAACTCATGTAATTATCGGGGGTTTCAATGCGGTTATACCCAAAAGAAGTTCCAATACCACGGCATTCTTCCCAGGGGCGGGAAATTTTGCCTACCCCTTCCTGTTCGTGAACCAAATCGTATTCGGTGGTAAAATAACCACCGTTTTTGCTTCGGGTTTCCTTGCCCCAGCGGTCGTTCACGCAAACGGTTTCTTTTACCGGCGATTCGTTATACAGCCATGCCAGGAATTCGGTGCTTTTCCATTTTTCGCTGGGGTGGTCCCATTCGCCGTCGGTCCAAACAATGTCGGGTTTGTAGCGGGTAACCAGATCTTTCAGTTGTGGAATCATGTGGTCGTCAACATATTTTTCAAGGTTGCTTTTATACAGCGGATTGTACCATTCGTACAGCGAATAGTAAAAGCCCATGTGGAGGCCGGCGTCTTTCACGGCTGTGGTCAGGTCGCCGCAAAGGTCGCGGTGCGGGCCAATGTCAACGCTGTTCCAGTTCCAACTTTGTTCGCTGGGCCAAAGCGTAAAACCCTCGTGGTGTTTCGATGTGAGTACCACATATTTTGCTCCTGCTTTTTTAAATATGTCGGCCCAGTGTACCGGATCAAAATGTTCGGCCTTAAACTGGCCGGCAAAATCCTGGTACATAAAATTTTCTCCGTACATTGAATTGTGATAATCGCGGAAAAGCTTACCAGCTTTACTGTTATCGTTGATGCGCCACCAATACCATTCTGAATATTTGGCATATATACCGATGTCGGCATTGGCTGGCGCCCAGGCCGGAACAGAGTAAACGCCCCAGTGGATAAAAATGCCAAATTTCACATCTTCGAACCATTGAGGTACCGGCCGGCTGTCGATGGATTCCCAGTTCGGCTGATATTTTTGGGCGAAAAGGGTTGCGGAAAACAGTAATACAAAAAGAAGTAAAAATGCTTTTTTCATTGCAAGTGATATTTTACGATTGTTAAAGTCTAAAAGCCCGTTTGGTTAAATTCAGGTATTAAAGATTAAGATTATTTTTTACCTTTTCCCGTTAAATTCCTGAATGGCTTCCAACATGGCCACCAGATTTTCAACCGGAACGTTTGCCTGAATGTTGTGGACGGTGTTGAAAACAAAACCTCCGTTTTTATTAAAGATTTCGCAGGTTTGTAAAACCTGGTCACGCACTTCGGCAGGCTTTCCAAAGGGCAGAATATGTTGCGTGTCGATGCCTCCGCCCCAGAACACCAGGTTGTTGCCATATTTTTCCTTCAGTTTTTTCGGATCCATCCCGGCCGCATTTATTTGCACCGGGTTGATGATGTCGAAGCCAGCGCGGATGAAACTATCCAGCAGTGGTTCAACTGCACCGCACGAGTGTTTGAACGTTTTCCATTGCGTGTTTTCGTGAATCCAGTCGTTCATCTGTTTATAATAAGGCAGCCACATTTCGTCGAACTGTTCGGGCGGGCAAAAGGTGGAACTTTGTGTGCCAAAATCGGTGCCGCAGATGAATATTGCATTTACCTTGTTGCCCACCACGGAATAAATGCGGCGCAGGTTTTCAATGGCAATTTCAGACTGGCGTTCATAAATATGTTTGATATAATCGGGTCTTGAAATGGTACTCATATACCATTCGGCCACATCGCGGATCCCTTTCGGGTGTTTCAGGTTTAGCCCCGGAACCAGCGCGATGTCGCCAAGTGCAGTCCCGCCAAATGATGCTATGACGGCTTTTCCCGAAAAATAAGCTTTGTCCACTTCCATGCGCCAGTGTTCCAATTCCTTGTCAGAAATTAAACCAAATTCCTCGAGGTTATCTTCTACGTTCAGTTCTTCTTCCACGATGGATTCCTGCCGGATGATGGCGTCGAAAAAATAACCGGTTTTCGGCATTCGGGCACAGGGTGCAACCGAAGTATCGCCTTCGGGGTACATTAAAATATCGCCGTTGGTATCGGTAGTGGTATTGAAATTCAATGGCACCATCACACGTTGTCCCCAGGGAGTTTTCCATTCTTTGAATGGGGCATGGTTGCTGAACCCGAACATGTTGTTTCGGCCCCAGGCCCCAATTACGTCAATTCCAATCGCGTCAATCAGTTCCCAGCCTACTTCGCCCAGCATCTGGAACGGTTCGATAACCCGGATGGGCTTTCGTTGCAGCCCAAAATGGCGGCGCAGTTTCGAAATGGTCTGTATGTGTATACCGGTCACGGAAGTTCCTCCCAGGTCGATGACCACGCGATCGGGTTGCTGGTGGTTTACGGTTTTTAAAAATTGTTGCCTCGAGTTCATGGTTTGATTCGTTTCATTATCGGTTATTATTCAAACGCAATTTGGTAAAAAAATCGTAATTATACCTTGTAATTCCTGAAAATGGATTTTCACGGGTTTAATAAAATATGGTTTGCAGATCGTAAAGCAGTTTTTTAATTTTCTGATTCTTTAACCAGCTTTTTTTCGAGCTTCTCCAGCGAAACACCTTTGGTTTCGGGAAGAAACCGGAGAATAACGATAAACCCGGCAGCACAAATAAATCCATAAATCCAGAAGGTATTGGCGGCGCTGAAC
>CAZHKI010000237.1:0-6455 GCA_964533365.1 uncultured Maribellus sp.
GCTCCAGTCCCAGTACCAGTAGCCGCCAAGCCGGGCATCTTTCTCTGCGGCCCAGCAATCCTGCAGGTTACCGAGATATTCAAAAACCCCTTCCACAGTACCGTGTTTCCCGATGTAGGTTGGCGGTGTATCTGTTTTTCCCTTAGCCAGCCCAGCCTTTACAAAACCTTCGTTGGGCCACCTTGCCAGGGTTTGTAATTCGGCGTTACAAAACAATTCAGGCCGTTTTCCTGCTTCAGTCGGGTCGCCAAAATCGCTGATGCCGGCAGCTTTTATGTCGGTTACATAAATTTTACCGCGCACTTCCGCCTGGATTAACGCCAGTGTTGTAGCATCCTCGGGCAACTGCCAGTTGTTCAGTTGGAGGCTACCGGTATAAACCGGTTCTTCGCCTTCGGCTGCTTTGTATACAACCGGCGCATTTTCCGAGCCCGAATCTTCGGAAGTCAGTACTAAAGGTTTTTCCATATAATAAATCCCGCCTCTGATGAAAACGGTCACAGCTTTTTCCGGATTATCCCTGCGAGCCAGGCGGACAGCTTCTTTTGCTTTTTCGAGGCTAAAAAAAGGCGCTTCCTTTGTTCCGGGATTGCTGTCGTTGCCGTTTGCGGAAACATAGAACTGGCTGCTTTTTTCTCCGATGGAGCAGGAGAAAAATAAAAACAAAACAAGAATAAAAAATCCGCAGGGATAACCGGTTTTTAATAGTAAGTTGCACATAATTATTTAATGTTTATCGTTCATAATATTTTGATATTCAGCTTCAATACCCGCCTTTTCCATAATCAGAACAGCTTCGGCAGGCCAATTGTCGCCTGTAATGTTTACATTTCCTGATTCCGTTGCTTTGCAGCCTTTGAGTGCCCCGTTGTCGTACCAAAGTGTTTCGCATTGCCAGTAGTTGTTGTAATATCTCAGGTTGGGTTTTTCGATGTGTGAGCCATTTTGGAAAGCATTAAAACTGTTTCTGACCACATTCGAATCCAGCAAAACATTCGTAGCTCCCGGCCCGTCGCAATACAGGCCGGCCATGGGATTGCGGGGCGCCCAGCCGTTGGGGCTGTGCACATTATAAATGTAATTGTGATGAATACGTGTACCTTCACCGGAAACTGTACCCAGATTGTAAATTGCCCCGCCGTCGGGATTAACCAGACATACATCATGGATTTTATTGTAGCTGATTTCGCAATCGCGGTGAGGCGTCAGTTCTTTCCGCCACGACCAGCCTACACTGATACCAGTATAGGGAAGAAAACGTACTTCGTTGTGTTTGATCGTAAGGTGAACTGGTAACGACGCATAAATACCAACGGCATCGTTATAATCGCGCCCGCAAAATTCAACCAGGTTGTTCATGATGGTATCATACAAACTCCCGGCCTGAAGCGTGGGCATAGCATCCTGCGAAACCATCCAGGGATATTCAAGGTCGGTGAGAGAAACCGGATTATCCCTGTAAAAGGTCGGATCAATTACAATTCCATTGGCTGAAATATCGGTTACCACGTTCCCCACCATTTTGTTTAAGCTGGAAAATGCAGAAAAAACAAGTCCAAAACCACCGGCATGTTCAAAACGGTTTTTCCCGAAAACGATGTGGCTGGCATTTGAAACTTCCACCATACCGGGAATCTGCATATCGAAAGCAGCCTGGGCACAGGTGTATCCCCGCTCGCCGGGCGCGGTCCAGTTGCTGTGCTGAAATGTCAGTCCCGTAATTTGCAGGTTTTGAACGCGTGAAGCCGAGTCCCCTTCTATTTTCAGGATGGTTTCGAGTACCGGTGCAACGACCCGGGCCGATTCCATTTTTTCTTCTTTTTTTGGTTTATAAAACAGGTCGCCGGTTTCAATATCCAGGTACCACTCATTTTCGGCATCAAGAAAATCAAACGCATTTTCGAGGATAAACGGCGCCTGGTTGTTGATGGGAATCGGGGCAACCGCAGCTTCGGGCATTTTAAACGACAGAAAAGCGCTGTCGCCTTTTGTGGTGAACGATTCAATCCGGTACCGGCAATGTTGCCAGTACATATTCACGCAGAATTCAACTTTTTCAGGTTCTTTTACTTCATCAAGCAGATGAGCCGGAATCGCTGGGTGAAAATTATTCCAAGACAGGATTCTTTCGTACGGGCCTTTATCCATAACATCATTCATATTGGGGGTTCTGGCCCGCACCGCCCGTTTGCCGTTGACATACAACTGGCGGAAATTCAATTTACCTACATTGGTTTTCCAAATGTTTTTTTCGTTGTCAGACAACTTCCATCCAGTGATTTCTTTCCCGCCACTCAGCACAGGTACTTCACCCGGTGCTGCCTGCCAGATAACAGAAAATCCGTTATTCCCGCTGTCTTCCGGTCCGAGAAAGAAAGTTGAATCCAATGAGTAAGTGCCGCCATATAAACTGACCACCAGATGGCCCGACATGGTGGTGTTCAGGGCACGAATTTTTTCACGGGCTCCGGCCAGCGAACCGGGATTCTTTTTTGTAAAGTGATTTCCGCTGCCATCGGGTGAAACATGCAACAAGATTTGAATCGAGGATTTTTCGGGAAACGTGGTTCTCTGCTTTTGAATACAACTGGTAAAAAACAAAAAGTAACCAGCCAGAATAACATAAAAAAGATAACCCGGATTTCCCATCTGTTTCAAATTAAGGTTTAGTCTTTCAAAATCATTCTTGTTAGTAAAACCTGAACTTTTCTGGTTAAAAAAAAATCACCGGCACCTGCTTCCGCTATATTTTTTCTCCTGCTCTGTCAACCGGATACTTACCTGATGATATTGATAAAACATCATTAATATCATCAGAGAAGAAAAATCGGAAAAAGGGACAAACAAAAGAGATAATTTTGTCTATTTTCGATAAATATCGTTGTTTCTGCACCGTTTATTTTATTATCCCGATTTTTTCAAACGGAATGGGCTGAAACCCGGGGAGCCGTTGGAAAACTGCTGAATTTTCCTTCAACCTGAAATCTTGTTCCAACTCGTTCTCAAATCCCGGATCTTCCTGCGTTTCAAAATTGTTTTCCGTAAATTCGAGGAACTTTTTATCACCCAGGACAACCTGCCCTATTCGCACGAAAACATTATTATCCACAACGTTCCGCTTGGGGAAAGCCGGGTTATCGTCCCAGTATCGGGCCAGTTCGGGATATTTAATGCTGTACGGTGGCTGGCTGTGATTAACTTCGTTCAGAACTTTATCATACAGATTTCCGGGCAGCACCCAGGGCATGGCCCACTCGTATGCCTGCAGGCGGTTGTCCACTTTGATGGCCACCGGACTGTCGATAAAAATGTTGTTGATGTAGGGATTGTCGCTGCCGCCCCCGATGAGCGAAGGCAAGGTTCCGGCCTTGTAGAAAACATTGCCAAAAACCTGCATACCACAGGCTCCGTCGTCGTGATAAACCGCGCTGCAGCGGTGTTCGCGCCCCAGATGATGAAAATAGTTGTAGCGCACCAGGTGGCCTCGTTCCGAAGGGTTCCGTCCGTAATAGAGCGCACCCACATCGTCGGTAACCAGGCACACATCGTGAATGTCGTTAAATTCAACCAGGTGGTCGTTCCCCGACATCAGAATGGCACAATGAGGCCCGTTAAAAATTTCGTTGTGGGAAATGCGGTTGCCCACGCCCCTGATTTTCACCCCGGCACAATAGGTTTTGGCAATCCGGTTGAAATCGTGGATTCTGCAGTTTTCCACATAATTACCGGCCGCCTCAAGCGTTTGCCGGTTTCCGCCCGTCAACTGCACTCCGCCGGCAGCGGTATATTCAATGGTACACCTGCTGACGCCGTTGTTCTTCCCGGTCAACCCGTTTTCTCCATCAGCAATATTTACAGCAAAAGATCCCAGGTTCCGGAGCACACAAAGGTCAATCTGACAATGATTTGTACCCATCATATCGACACTGTGCGACCGTGAACATTCCATGGTAATTCCCCGAATCGTAATATCCGACGAACCTTTCAAAACCAGAAACGGTTCTTCCAGAACTGAAACTTCAAGCTTATCCACCTTCACCGGGGAGAAAAAATAAAGGATACCGTTCTCGCGGTCGATATAATATTCGCCGGGAGCATCAATTTCTTCAGGAATATTGAAAGCATACCAGGTATTGTAAGGCTTTCCTGAAAAATAACCGTAACGGTGGGGATGGGCGGTGGTAAACGTATGCTTCACGGTATCAATGGCGGCAATTTTCACGGCATCGTCGGCCCAGCCGTACCTGAAATAGCCAAACAGCCACATGTCGCGTGAAGCTTTCCACTGCGCCGGACGGTTTCCTGAGTAAAAAAACTTCCCTCCGGTTTGAGTGGTATCGCCTTCCGATGGAATAGAGCCGTTTTCGAGTACTTCGCCCATCAGCATCACTGAATCGTTGGGCCAGCGCGACAGCCGGGCTGCTTCACCGTTGATAAAAAGTTCCATCCACGAAAACGGAAACGCATGACTAAACCCCACCCGTTTCATTTCTCCATAATTGGTGATCCCTAATTTTTTAAGATCAACCTGACGGATGTTCTGGCGGCTGATTTCAGGAAATATCCTTTCGTTTTCTGTGCCGGCAACGGGCACTGCCTGTTGCGGATTGATGGAAATTCCTCCGGTAAACCTGACTTTTTCATCGCCATATGGAAGGATGATCAGGTTACTGTCAGCTTCTTCGAAAACAACCGATTTTTCGAAATAATAATCGCCGTCCCGTAAAAAAACAGTTATCCTTCCTTTTTCACCTGTCCTTCTTTTTTCCCTGGCGACATCCCTGGCTTTTTCGAGGGTAAGCAAAGGATTTTTCAGGGTTCCGTCAGCCGAATTGTCGCCCTGGGGCGAAACATAAATTTCAACCGGCCCCGAACAGGCCATTAAAAACATTGCAGCAAATGCAACCGTCAGGCTTTCCAATTTCAATTTTCTCATCATTCCCGGGTAAAAATCTATTATTATCAATTTACAACTGAACCTTCACTACATCGTCCATTTCGGTGCGCCATTCGGGCAAAAGGGTAAATTTGACAAAACCATCACGAAAGATAAACGAAACGGGGTCACCCGTTCGAAGTAAAGTTACCGACTTCGGAAGTTTACCGGTTTTCAGCGATACCTGTCCTTTCATTTCGGGCAACAGATGGAGGTACCAAATATTTCCGCGGGTGGTAATCATCACATTGCTGCGTTCAACACCCGGCGACGGCCCGGCACCAATTACCGATTCGCGGCTGTGCTCCATCCACCGGGCAATTGCATCCATATTTTTATAAAAATTCGGGTGCATCTCCCCGTTCCCGTCAGGGCCAACATTCGGGAGGAAATTTCCGCCCAGCGAACGACTGGCCACCAAATGCTCGAAGAACCACGAATACGGACGGAATGTCCCGGTTTTATCGTACCCCCAGCCACCGCCTCCTGAAGTCCAGATGTCGCAATGTTCCCACCATTTGGAAGGCACAAACGTAGGTTTAGTACATTCAAAAGGAGTGGTAAAATCGCCGATTCGCATCCCGGTACCAGCGGGATCGTCGGGATTGACAATATTCGACCAGCGGTCGTTAATAACAATTCCCGGCTGAAGTGAACGAATCCAGGCATACACCTGTTCGGTGTGCATATCGGTAACTCCCCGGAAGTACATCCCATCAAGCCAGAGCATATCAATTTTGCCGTACCGTGTGAGAATTTCCTCCATCTGTGTCAGCACAAAAGCAAGAAACTTTTCAAAATTCCGGTAATTGGCCAGCGAATCGGTAATGGGAGGCACATCGTGCCATTTTTCTGAATCGTATTCATTGGGATGCATTAATCCCGGGTAATGCCAGTCGCGGGGTGAAAAATAAAAACCCACTTTTAATCCGTTTTTGCGGCAGGCATCCACATAAGGCTGAAGCAGGTCGCGGCCATCCATGTACTGACGGGTCCCGATACCATACTTCGACGGCCACAAGGCATAACCGTCGTGATGTTTTGATGTTAAAACAGCGTAAGTAAATCCGGCTTCTTTTGCAGCTTTCAGCCACTTGTCCGGATCGTAATTCTGTGGATTAAACTGTTCGGCAAGGGCATAATACTTATCAGGAGGAGAAATCTTTCCCCCATACCGGTAGTGGGCAATCATGTCCCACGAAGGCTGAGCGCCCGCCACACTGTGGATTCCCCAATGCATAAAAAGACCGAGGCTGGCTTCGGGAAACCACTGTGCCGCCTTATCGGAGTTGGGCATCACCAGTTTCCCTTTTACCTGAGTTGAAATCACCTGCCGGGCACGGACAATATCCTCCTGTTCGATTTGATATGATTCGGGATATGCATCCAACTGAGCCACGGCCGATAAAACCATTCCCAAAAAAAAACAACAAAGGAATCCTGTTTTTTGCATGATTTTCAACAATATTCTCATCACTAAAACATTACCACAAACTTGTAACCACATACCGGTCTTTAC
>CAZHKI010000238.1:0-6424 GCA_964533365.1 uncultured Maribellus sp.
GCGGTTCGAATCCGCCAGAGACCTCAAAAAAACCTTCTGTAATTTTTACAGAAGGTTTTTTTGTTTCGGAAATCTCCGGGAAAAAATGCATCTTTTTTACCGGTTCCTTTTATTTCTTTTGTAATACGGTTTTTGTTTCACCTGAAAATTCCAGCCGATTTTTGCTCCGAACATTCGCGGAGGACCGGGAACCTGCGTTGGCGCCCCATATAAACTTCCGGCATTCCCGGCGCTGATGATATATTCTTCACCCAGCAGGTTGTTCCCAAATACCGACAGGGTCAACCCTTGTTCTTCCAGTTCAATGCCTCCCCGGAAATTGAGCAATCCGTACGCCGTCTGTTCGAGGCCGGGTGTGTTGGCGTCGTCGAAAAACAGCTGCGATTTCCAGCTATACGAGGGGATCGCAAATAAATACATGCCACGTGCGATTTCAGTTCTGAAATTCAGACCCGCGGCAAAACTGTGTTCGGGAGTGAGTCGAAACCGGTTTCCTGAATATTGGAGCGAATCGCCGCTGGAATTGGTATTCCCGAAAAGAGCGTGGGTAAAGGCATAATTCCCGAAAAAGTGCAATCCTTTCATAACAGCAATTTTCACGTTGGCTTCCGCACCGTATGCCGCAGCTTTCCCGGCATCTTTCACCACCCGGACGAAAACGCCCGAGTCGGCGGTGGCTGCCCAAAGCGGCGTCTGGAAATGAAGATAATCGTGGTAATAAATCCCAAGATCAATCCAGGCACGCTGTTTTACCGACGCTTTAACGCCCAGTTCGTAACTGTTTATCATTTCGGGCTTTAACGCCTCTTTTCTAGCGGCCGGGGAATACTGCATCACTTTCGGGCGCCGCCCCCGCGAGTACCCCACGAAAACATGGACATTCTCGCTGAACAGGTAGTTCAAAATCCCGCGCGCCGTGTAACCTAACGAAGTTCCGCTGATATCGCGCAGTGTGGCGGGCCGGAGAAACAATCCCGGATTATTCCCGGAGAGTTGTCCGAGGATTGAAGAATTTGCACTGGCTGTTTCGGCGCTGTATTCCAGCGAAAACCGTTCGGCCAGGGCGCGTACCCCAATGGTGGCGTTCCATTTCCGCGTCAGTTGGTAATTAAAATCCCAGAAAACATCGAGTCCCTGGCTGTTTATTCGGTTCAGGCTTTCTTCGCGGAGGGTGGCATTCAGGGGAAACCCGGCCAGCGGGCCGTAAACTTCACCGGCGGGAACGGTTACTGCCGGAACCGGCTGACCAGTACCATCAACCAGCGAACCGGTGTCGTAAAAAAGATGGAACATATCCTGTTCGCTGGCCAGATATGAATAATCCCGGCTGACTTTTTCCATCCTGAAACTGGCACCATAACTTCCGTTCATGCGGTGTTCCTTTTTCGAAAAATTATACCGGAGTTCCTGGTAAAACTGCCACGAACGGTGAGATTCGCCCCAGTTGAAAGCGGGAGCTGCTGTTCCGTCGCCATCCTGAAGCGACGACGAGGTAAAGTCACGGTAGGAACTCGTGGAAGTCCAGAAATTATTTTCGTTATTGAAATGTTTCATCGTCAGCGTGGCATCCCTGACATTTCGATCTATCCCAAGGTTTTTGCCCTGTTCCAGCGACGCCACATACCGAAAGAGGTTGGTACTTCCTTCGGCATTCGGATAATTTATACTCATAAAACCCAGTCCCGGGTGGTTGTCCTGTTGAATATTCAACACCAGATCGATACTGTTTTTAAAACCGGGGATGAACCTCACCGAAAACCTTCCGGCCAGGGTATTATTCCCGTTCAGCGTTCCCCCGGCTGTATTCCGGATGTAGCCGCCGGAAACATCGTACAACCCGGCTGCCCGCAGCATCAGTTTCTTTTTGAAAACAGGAATATTCACGAAACCGCTGATTTCGTGCTGATTGAAATTTCCCGCCCCGGCCGAAAGATAGCCATCGAAATAATCCACAGGTTTTTTGCTGATGTAATGGATGGCCCCGGCCGAGGCGTTGCTGCCGAAAAGTGTCCCCTGCGGACCTTTCAGCACGTCAACCTGCTGCATGTCGAACAGTGCCGACGTTGCGCCTCCCAGCCGGTTAACCGGCACGTTATTGTAAAACACCGAAACGCGGGGTTGAGCGCCCGGCGTCGTTTCGTCGCTGGTTATCCCGCGAAAAGTCATTTCAGGCTGAACCGCGCCCTGTGTGTTCACCCTGGCGCCGGGGACAAACTCCGAAAGTTCGTCCGGATTTCTGACCCGGTTTTCTTCCAGAAATTTCGAAGAAAAAACGTTCATGGTGACCGGGACATCCAACAGTTGCTGATCGCGTTTTTGTGTGGTCACCGAATGTGCCTCTATCCTGACCGGATCTTCGTCGAGCGTGAAATTCAAGTAATTCTGCCCGGTTTGCAAATGATAATCAACCGATTTGGTTTTGTACCCGGCAAACGAAACCTGGATGCGGGTGCGGCCGGTGGGAAGCCCGTAAAAAAAGTACTCCCCTTTTTCATTGACATTTACCCCTTTTTTGGTTTCCACCACTACTACAGTGGCGCCGGGAAGCAGGTTGTCGTCGTGGTCTCTGATTTTCCCGCGTAAAAAAACCGGCGGTTGTGTTTCAGCCACCACTTGTTCCACTTTGCGGTATTTCCGCTTCACCTTGTCGCGTTTCTTTTGCTGGGCCGATGCCGCGGGAATCAGCAAAACAATCAAAAGTACAATTGATAACAGTTGTTTCATGTTTTCCGAAATTCACCTTAATAAACGCAAAACCGGTCAAATGTAATGCAATGAATCGGACATTTTTTTGAAAACAGCCCCATAAAAACTGAACCGTTTATCTTTTCACGGAAAAGACCGGCATCTTCAGCCAGACGGAAAACTCGTCGAGGCTGTTTTGCCCCAGTTCCTTACTTTTGCATATTTTGATTGCCACGGCTGGTTTTTTGGCTTTGTTGACCAGATAAATACGGTAATCTTTTTGAACGGTTGAAGTGGTCAGGTTGGCCCGGCTGGCTATGGTACTCACTTTCCGTATCGGAACCAGCGTAACGCCCGCATAGGTATCCAGGCTTTTCCATTTACCCACTTTGAAAAGGCCAAAATATTGATTGTATTGCTTGATCCGGCGGGCGACAGTATCAATTTCAATACCCGAAAACGAAAAGATAAAAAACAGGCTCACCACCGCAATGGAAATTCCCAGTAAAAGGGCACCCTGATAAATGGCAAACACGGCACAAAACAGAAAAATATAACCGCCCAGCTTCATCGGGCCTGTCATCACCGGATCCAGTTTGTTGTTTATTTTCATTCGAATCAGTTTTATCCAAAGTTAAAAAAAAGAGGGACGCATTGCGCCCCTCCGGGAAGGCAATACCGAATTAAATAAAATAGTAATGTAAATTGATTGATTTTCTGCCTTCCTGTTCAAAAAACGGCAATTGTAGTTTTTTAGTATTGCAAAACCTGAATTCTTTTTCTTAAAAAAAGAAAATAAAATTCGAAACCTGCCGCTAATCCACTGCAGGACAGGCGACAGACTAAAATGAATCTACGATTCTCCCATCAGAAACAGGCGGTTGCCGAAACAACAAAATTGATTCCGGGTGCCGCAATTCCTGACGAGTAGGTACGGTAACGTTTGTCGAGGATGTTTTCCACTCCCCCGCTCAATGTCAGTGCAGGAAGGACTGGATACGTCATTTTCAGGTTGAGCGTCCACCAGCCGGGCGAATACGGGTTCCCGTTCCGGTCGGTGGCATACAGGTAAGGTTTTTCCTGTTCCGATGGCGCCAGATTGTCGAAAGTAAGACGGCCGCTGAAATCGGCATACAAATCGGCAAACCATCTTTGATTCTCGAAAATCAGGTGTGAACGGCCAAATAAGGGAGGGGCATGCCGTAACGGAAAGCCGTCGGAATCGGCGCCGCAGGTGATGGTCGCATCGTGACGGGTACGTATAAAATCAGTAATCCAATACTCCAGTACCAGGCTTCCGCCGTAAATATCAGCAGCATCGGCATTGACAAGCGCTTCCACTTTACTCATTGTCCCGTCGTACATCAGCGAATCCTGCCCGTTCAGGGTAAAATCACGGCGGACCATGGCGTCTTTCAGGCGGGTGTAAAACCCGTTGACTTCGAAAACCGCTTTCCCAGAAAAACTCCGGATGATCCCAATTTCAAAATTACGGGCATACTCAGGTTTTAAACCGGGATTGGGAACCATAACATTGCCGGGTTCCGAGTCGAAAACCTTGGCCACATCGTCGAGGTTGGGCGAACGAAACCCGGTGGATGAACTGAGATTAACCTGCCACTCCGTGGTGGGATGCCAAACCAGCCCGATATTCCCGTTCAGGGCCGAATTCTTCATGTCGAACCCGGCAAACGGAAAATGATAATGTTCCGGATTAAATTCGCCGCTCAGCCAGGTTCGGGTACCCCGGATGCCTGCCTGCAAAATCAGCCGGTTTGCCAGGTTGAACTTGTATGAAAAATAGGCGGCCACACTTCCGTAATCCGAATCACCGGGATAACGCGACGGAATGACTTCCGTTTCGCCGGTGACCAATTGCGTGGCTGTCCCGGTTGAATTAACTGTATTCAGGTACGACTCGATTCCATAAAAAAACTCGTTTTGCGCATTGATGGATTTGGCCAAATCGAGGTTCACCGAAAAAACCGACAAATCTTCCTCCCGCCCGTTTCTGACCGGTTTATGCAGGTTCCGGTCGAACCGGCTTTCGGTATAACGCTGGAACCCGCTCAAAAAATTCAGCTTGTCGAACAAAAACAAATCCGAATGGTATTGCACCTGCGCCGAAAAGAGCGACCATTTCTGAGGCCCGTAATACCAGTCGCCGTAGCGAAACTGGTTGTTTTTGTAAACAATCAGCCTGTCGTAGCGCGGAATATCCGAAGTTTGTGAGTGGATGGCACCCGCAGTTATCTCCAGCCGTTCATCCGGCCTGTACCTGACTTTTCCAAGGATATTGAACTGGTTATACCCGGTGTATTTCTGAATTTTGGGATTATCATTTTCCTGGATTATATCTGTCTCTTGAAATCCACCCTTCAAAACATATTCCGGCCTGAGGTATTCGTCGGGGCCGTTGGATCCCATTCGCAAATCGCCGAAACCGGTAAAGGTGGAACCAACGAGGGCAGCCCATTTTTTTGCGCCGAAGTTGATGGTCCCGTGTATGGTTTTTTCGAGGTTGGCGCCGGAAAAACGGGTCATCACCTTTCCTGATGGCTCAACACCCGTACCTGTTGAAAGTTTGGCCCTGAAGGTATTGAAGCTCATAACCCCGCCCAGCGCGTCACTTCCGTAAATCACCGAACCCGGCCCAAAAATGATTTCCGTGTTTTCTATCATTTGTGCATCGAGCGAAATGATGTTGTGCAGGTTGCCACTCCGGTAAATGGCATTGTTCATCCGAATACCGTCAACAACCAGCAAAAGACGGTTGGCCGAAAAACCCCTGATCATGGGACTGCCACCGCCCATCTGGCTTTTCTGAACAAAAACTCCGCCGCCGGAGCCAACCAGATCGGCTGTGGTTTGCGGTTGATAACGCCCCACTTCGGCGGCGCTGACCGAAATAATCCGGTTGGAAACTTCGGCCTTCGACTGTTCCCAACGGTTCACCGAAATAACAATTTCGTCGAGCCGCACCGGATTTTCAACCAAAAAGACTTTGTTCCCCTGTTCCGCAATTTTTTGTTTAGTTGTGGTATGTTTCAAAAACGAAGAGTGTTGAAACAGAATGGCTTCCGAGCCGTCGAAATCATCCAGGCTGGCTTTTCCCTGCCCGTCGGTTTGTGCGGTTTGTTTTGCCGAGATTAAAAGAATGCCTTCCACCGGCCGGCCGGTCTTTGCATCGACAACCTCGATGGTTTGGCCCAAAGCAGCCAAAACCGGGGACAAAAACAAAAACAAGATGAAAACTTTCTTCACTTCATAAAAAATTTGGTGCAAAAGTAACAGTTTGCCACGGCAGTCGCGACAAAAAACATACTTTTTCAATGAAACGAACTTCAAAACGCCTTAAATTCAGAAAGAAGAATCGTGGCTGTCCTTCCTGTTTAAAAAGTTTTTTATTATATTTCAACACGTTAAATCTTTTTTATTGATATCCGGATAAAACCCTTGGTCGTTACAATTTCAATGCAAAATTCAACTAAAAATTAAGGTTATGAACAAGATTACATTTGACTCATCCCTCGACAAAGCAACCGTAAAGGAAGAGTTGAAACCCATTTTGAAAAAAATAGGGGAGTTGCAGTACCAGATGTACGCTGAAGCCAAAAGCAGCCTGCTGATTGTTTTGCAGGGGCTTGATGCTTCGGGGAAAGACGGTTTGACCCGCCAGTTGCTGGATTATTGCAATCCGGTGGGGATTTCAGTTAAAAGTTTCAAAAAACCCACGCCG
>CAZHKI010000239.1:0-2150 GCA_964533365.1 uncultured Maribellus sp.
GTTTACCTACAACCTGGTACACGCCATCAAAAAAATAACATGCTTGCCGGTTGATGTTTTCCGCAACGACGAAATTACGCTGGAAGATTTGGAAAAATACGACAAGATTGTACTGTCTCCCGGCCCGGGATTACCGGAAGAATCGGGGCTTCTTCTAGAAATTATCAAGGAATTTGCACCCAGAAAAAGCATGTTGGGAGTTTGTCTGGGACACCAGGCCATCGGCGAGGCTTTTGGCGGTAAACTGCACAACATGAACAAAGTGTTGCACGGCGTTGCCACACCAATCACACTCACTGCGACAAAATCGGAACTTTTTGAAGGATTGCCGGCTACTTTCGAAGTAGGCCGCTACCACTCGTGGATTGTGGAAAAGGAAAACCTGCCCGACTGTTTCGAGGTTACCAGCTACGACAGCGAAGGTCTCATCATGTCGATGCAGCACAAAGCGTACGATGTTCAGGGCGTACAATTTCACCCCGAGTCCGTGCTCACACCGTTGGGTGAAGAAATCTTAAAAAACTGGCTGAAAACCGGTTTGAATGACAAATAAATTGAAAACAGAATAAATAATCATCGGATTTCTGGTTTCGGATTTTCATCAAAGTTTGAAAAAATGAAAGAAACATTACAATATCTTTTTGAGGGAAACACCCTCACACGTGAACAGGCAAAATCAATACTTTTGGGTGTTGGCACCGGACAATACAGCGAGATGGCTTTCGCCTCGTTTCTCACCATTTTCAAAATGCGGCCCATTGTTTCGGAAGAACTGGCCGGGTTTCGCGATGCTATGGCAGAACTGAGCCTGCAAACCGACCTTTCGGAATACAATGCCATTGATGTGGTGGGAACCGGCGGCGACGAAAAAAATACGTTTAATATTTCAACGCTGGCCTGTTTTATTTTGGCTGGCGCCGGGGTGAATGTCACCAAACATGGCAACTATGCCGTTTCGTCCACCAGTGGTTCCTCCAATTTGCTCGAATTTTTGGGTTACAAATTCAGCAATGAACCGGGCAAACTGAAAAACGACCTCGATAAAGGAAATTTCTGTTTTATGCATGCGCCACTTTTTCACCCGGCGATGAAACACATTGCACCTGCTCGTGCTGCATTAAAAGTGCCTACTTTCTTCAACATCCTCGGGCCAATGATTAATCCGGCTTCGCCAAAATACCAGGTGCTGGGTGTGAACAACGAAGAAAATTTCAATCATTACAAAAATGTGTATGAAACGCTGAATGTGAATTTTATGGTTTTAAACAGTATTGACGGTTACGATGAAGTTTCACTAACTTCAGATGCCCATTACGCAAAAAATGGTACAGAAGGGTTTCTTTCTCCATCTGATTTTGGGTTTGAAAAAATTACTCCTGAAAAACTTTTCGGAGGAAATTCAGTAGAAGAAGCTGCTGTAATTTTTTTGAATATCTTGAATGGAAAAGGTACAACAGAACAAAACAACGTGGTAACGGCCAATGCGGCACTGGGTTTGCAATTGATTCACTCCGAAAAAGATTTAAAGGAATGTGTTGAAATAGCTACTGAATCGTTGAAAAGTGGGATGGCACTGGCAAAAATGAAAGCAGTAACTTCATAAATAATTCTGAATAATGAATATTCTCGACAAAATTATCGAAGCAAAAAAAATCGAAATCGCGCACCAGAAATCAGTGGTTGATTTGGAAATGCTGAAAGCAATTCCTGATTTCGACCGAAAATGCATTTCGCTGAAAGCCAGTTTACTGAAAAAAGGTTCTTCAGGAATTATCGCCGAATTTAAACAGCAATCGCCGTCAAAAGGAATCATTAACGCACAGGCAAAAGTGGAAGAAGTCACGAAAGCCTACGCCGATGCCGGTGCAGCAGGTTTATCGGTTTTAACCGAACCCAAATTTTTCGGAGGTTCGCAGGCCAACCTTATAAAAGCGCGCGAAACCAACCCCAAAATCCCGATTCTTCGCAAAGATTTTATGATTGACCCCTACCAGTTGGTGGAAGCCAAAGCATACGGCGCCGATGTAATTCTGCTCATTGCAGCCTGCCTCGACAACGAACAGACCAAATTGCTGGCGAAAGAAGCAAAAAACCTGGGAATGGAAGTTCTCATGGAAATTCACAACGAAGAAGAACTGGCAAAACTCAAC
>CAZHKI010000239.1:2160-6380 GCA_964533365.1 uncultured Maribellus sp.
GATTTTGTGGATATCGTGGGCATCAACAACCGCGATTTGCGGACTTTTGAGGTGGATATTGAAACCTCGGTGCGGCTGGGGAAACAGATTCCCGACAGGTTTGTAAAAATCTCGGAAAGCGGTTTGTCGGGAGCAAAAGAAATCCATTATTTGCGCGAAAATGGGTTCAAAGGATTTTTAATTGGCGAAACATTTATGAAAACCGACAACCCGGGCGAAGCTTGCCGGAAGTTTATTGAAGGATTAAGACGCAAGTAAAAAGAGAATCACCCCTTTTTCCCCTCAAGGGGATATTTGAAGCAAGTTCCCCCTTGAGGGGGCAGGGGGTGAATAAAAAACGAAACAGTACCTGATGCAACGAAAACTCAAAATAAAAGTCTGCGGAATGAAATACACCGCCAACCGTCAGGAAGTGGAGAAATTACCCGTTGATTTGCTGGGGTATATTTTCTATCCTCTGTCAAAAAGATATGTGGGAGAAATTTCTGAACCCGGATTATTTAATTCCAACAAACCCAAAGTAGGCGTTTTTGTCGATGAAAATGCATTTGAGATTCTGGCGCTGGCAAAAAATCTAGGTTTCGAATGGGTACAGTTACACGGAAAAGAAAACCCGGCAACCTGTCAAATTCTGAGAAACCAGGGGCTGAAAATCATCAAGGCGTTCAATGTTGATGAAACCTTTGATTTTAATAAAACGGCTGCCTATGAAAAAGCTGCCTCCCTTTTTCTTTTTGATACAAAAACGCCGCAGAATGGGGGTTCCGGGCAAAAATTCAACTGGAAGTTGCTGGATAAGTACAGTGGTCATATTCCGTTTTTGCTGAGTGGCGGAATCGGTCCTGACGATGCAGAAGAGATACTGAAAATCAACCACCCGAAATTCACGGGAATTGATGTAAACAGCGGCTTTGAAGACCAGCCGGGAGTTAAAAACATTGAAAAACTGAAAAATTTTATCGATAAAATTCAAACTCTGCGAAACTCTGTGTAATACTCTGTGCTCTCTGTGGTAAAAAATTCTTTATCCACAGAGAACACAAAGAAGTCACAGGGAAACACAGAGTAAAACAAATAAGAAAATGAAATATACAGTTAACGAAAAAGGATATTACGGCGAGTTTGGCGGGGCGTGGATTCCCGAGATGATGTACACCAACATCGACGAACTGAAACGCCGTTACCTCGAAATCATTGAAGCCGATGATTTTAAAGCCGAATTCAACCAGTTGATGAAAGATTACGTGGGTCGCCCGTCACCGCTCTATTTTGCAAAGCGGTTGTCGGAACATTTTGGTTCGAAAATCTTTCTGAAACGCGAAGATCTGAACCACACGGGTTCGCACAAACTGAACAACACCATCGGACAAATTCTGTTGGCGCAAAAGCTGGGGAAAACACGCATCATTGCGGAAACAGGCGCGGGTCAGCATGGTGTGGCAACTGCCACGGTTTGTGCGTTGAAAGGCCTGAAATGCGTGGTGTACATGGGAGCGCTCGATGTTTCGCGACAGGCACCCAATGTAAAAAAGATGAAGATGCTGGGTGCCGAGGTAGTGCCGGTTCACAGCGGCAACAAAACGCTGAAAGACGCCACCAACGAAGCCATGCGCGACTGGATCAGCAACCCGGTTGACACACATTATATTATTGGTTCGGTGGTAGGTCCGCATCCTTTCCCTGATATGGTGGCACGGTTTCAATCCATCATCAGTACCGAAATGAAAAGTCAGTTGCTGGAGCAAACCGGATGCGAATTTCCGACACGTGTGTTGGCATGTGTGGGTGGCGGAAGTAATGCCGCCGGCGCTTTCTACCATTTTCTGGATGACGAACAGGTGGAACTGATTGGCGTGGAAGCCGCCGGAAAAGGAGTGGACACACCCGAAACTGCCGCAACTTTAACGGTTGGTTCACCCGGAATTCTGCATGCCGCCAAAACCATGCTCATGCAAAACGAAGATGGACAGATTACCGAACCTTATTCAATTTCTGCTGGTCTCGACTACCCGGGAATCGGGCCGCTGCACGCGCATCTCTTTAAAACCGGCAGGGCGAAATACCTGGCTGCCACCGACACAGAAGTGCTGGAAGCCGCGCTGCTGTTAACACAACTCGAAGGAATCATTCCGGCACTCGAATCGGCACACGCACTGGCTGCATTGGAAAAACTGGAGCTCAAACCCGAAGATGTAAACGTGGTCAACCTTTCGGGCAGCGGCAACAAGGATATGGAAACGTATTTAAATTATTTCGGCTATTAAGATTTGAGTACATAGTAGTGAGATATTAGTAGTGAGTGAAGGAAACATCAAAGCTGTCATTTCGAAGGAGGTACGACTGAGAAATCTTATTTCAAATAAATCAGATTTCTCCTCCTGCGTCGTCGAAATGACAATAAAATAAGGACATCATGAATAACAGGATTAATCAGCTTTTCGAAACAAAAAAAGAAAACATACTCTCGGTGTATTTTACCGCCGGTCATCCGAACCTGAACGATACCATGGAAATTATTCAGCAACTCGAAAAAAACGGGGTTGACCTCATCGAAATCGGGATGCCATTTTCAGACCCCACAGCCGACGGGCCAACCATTCAGCGCAGCAGCGAAACCGCTCTGAAAAACGGCATGAGCCTGAAGCTGCTTTTTGAGCAGTTAAAAGACATCCGGCAAACAGTAAAAATCCCGCTGATTCTGATGGGTTACATTAACCCGGTGTACCAGTTTGGCGTGGAAAAATTCTGCGAAAAATGCGCTGAAACCGGTATCGACGGGTTGATTCTGCCCGACCTGCCACTGGATGAATATGAGGCTTTTTACCAGCCGATATTTGAAAAACACAACCTGCACAACATTCTGCTGATTACGCCACAAACAGCTGAACAGCGAATCAGACAAATCGATGCAGCAAGCAGTGGTTTTATTTACATGGTTTCGTCTTCGTCAACCACCGGCTCGGGCAAAAAAGTGGAAGATTTCCAACACGAATATTTTGAAAGGATAAAGGCCATGAATCTGAAAAATCCGAGAATAATCGGGTTTGGCATTTCCGACAGGGCAACTTTTGAAAATGCCTGTAAGTATGCCAGCGGGGCAATTATTGGCAGTGCATTTGTAAAATCGTTCAGCGAAACGTTATCAATCAAAGAGAGTATTTCATCCTTCGCCAGGCAATTTCGAGCATCCAAATAATACATGATAGATATAAATCTGTGTCGGTAAATCAAGCCTTCAAACAATATGTTTTGAAACAGCCTTTGCAACTCTGGGGGTAAACACTCGATTATCAGAAGATTAATAAAAGACAGACAAGTATTTTTTGTTAATTAGTGTTAAACCCTATTTTATAACATACTAAGATTACTGTTTCCTTGTTATTTTAATGGAGCAAAACAAAAACAGAAAAGCCATGTTGGAATATGCTAAAGTAATTCTGCCCAAAGTAAGTTTCAGCAAAGAATTGTTCAGAAAAGAATTGCACAAATGTATCAATTGGGTAGAACCAAATCAAATCCACGAATTGTATTCGTGGTGTTATGAAAATTTTAAAGAAATGTACCCGGATGTTCTGGCAGAAGCATTTGCCGACATTGCGGCTTAATTTAAAGGAATACAGGCGGGATCAGTTTCCGCCTTTTTTTTGCTCCAAAAATCAGTCAACAACTCTTTCCACACAGCAAAAAGCAATAAATCCGACTAAAGCACTTTGTTCGTTCAAATACCCCAATGGCAGGAAATACCATGCTGTTCGTTGATATTTTTTACATCGGAAAATATCATTTTTTATGTTTGGGTATAAAGGCCAAAATTCAGGAAACGAAAATGAAAAATCTGACTTTTAACGTAACCAGAAAATTAAGGGGCATTGGGAAATAAAGTATTGCACACCAATTTTACATAGAAATAGTTAAACAGCATTCAACCCATGTAAAAAAAGTGCCACTATCTGTACAAAAGGCAGATAACGAACTCCCGTTTCCCCGACGGGAGTTCTGCTTTTTGGGATCACAACCGAATATGAAGCCTTAAATAATTAACATAAATTTTTATCTATGAAAAAAATTTTTCTTATTGTACTGGCTTTGTGTATGGGAGCAACCTCGTTGCTGGCCCAAACAAAGCGCATTACCGGGAAAGTAACTTCCGCTGAGGATGGGGCTCCTATTCCCGGTGTTTCGGTAAGTGTGAAAGGGACTACTACCGGAACTGTAACCAA
>CAZHKI010000240.1:0-6323 GCA_964533365.1 uncultured Maribellus sp.
GGCGGAATTGTTCTTCTCGACGATTCAGCCATCCTCGAAAGGGCAAAACAAATTTTACAAGCCGAAGCAGTGAACTAAAAAGGGAAACAACATTAAAATATTCTGAGAAACTGTCCTATATTTATAGGGCAGTTTTTTTATTTATAAAATTCAAAATGATTTAACATGAAAAAAGTATTTTTCCTTCTTGCCATTTCCATGACCATCGTCACGTTTTATTCCTGCGAGACCGAAAAACCCTGGCAGCCCCTGTTCAACGGAGAAAACCTGGAGAACTGGGACATGCACCTGGGAACTCCGCTGAAGGGTTTCGACAGCCTGGCCCAACTGGCCACGGTTGAAAAAGTTTTTACAGTAGTTGAAGAGAACGGGGAAAAACTCATCCGTATTTCCGGAGAAATTAACGGTTCGCTCGCTACCCGCGACACCTTTTCGAACTACCAGTTGCAACTGGTTTTCAAATGGGGCGACGAAGTATATACCTCCCGCAACAGCGGCCTGCTCTATCACAGTTTCGGAGAATTTGGCGTTGCCATCGGTACGTGGATGACCAACATCGAATGTCAGTTGATGCACGAACGCCTTGGCGACACTTACCTGATGGAAAATACCTGCTGCGAAACCGCGGTAAAAGAAGTGGAAGGCGGGTTCCAGTTTGCCAAAGACGGCGAAGTAAAACAGTTTGGCAAAGAGTTCAACGGCCAGGGCATTAAGAAAGCGGTTGATGCCGAAAATCCGCTGGGCGAATGGAACACCGTGGAACTGTACAGTGTTGGGCAAACCACCGTTCATGTGGTAAACGGTCAGGTAACCATGATCAACAACAACACCGGCAAAGTGGAAAACGGGCAGATTATTCCCCTGACTTCCGGAAAAATCCAGTTGCAATCGGAGGGCGGCGAATTATTTGTGAAATCCATCCAGGTGAAACCCATCAAAAAAATCCCTGCCGAACTTTTGCAGTAAATTCGATAATATCTTCAAAAAAACAAAGGCTGCCATCGGTTTAAAATGATGGCAGCCTTTGCTGTACCGGGACAACAGTATTCAAAAAATGATGTCCCTTTTATTATTTGAGCATTTTGGCGCTGGTCAGTTTAACTGGAGTTCCAATCAAATCAGCTTCAACTTCTCCATCAATCCAATCCTGCAAGTTTAGTATTTCTCCGCTGAATATTATTTTTAACCCATCCCGATGATATTGTTCGGGAAGGTTACATGCAATGAATTCAATCTCATCAGTGGTTTTAGGATCAGTTACCTTAATGCAATAAACATTAATCCCAGTCTCAGAGGACATGTTTTTTATTGTTCCTGAGTAATCAGTAAGCGAGCTAAAAATTCCTACAATGTTTCCACAGGTTTCATTACTTAGTGTAACTTCTTCCCATTCTTCTTTCTGGCAGCCTGTCCCTAAAATAAAAAGGAACAAAATGACTGTGCTTATTCTAATAATTTTTGATTTTTTCTTTTCAGTTTTAAGAATTTTCAACCTCTCCGTTTTTAATATGGCTTGAACATATTTAATCATGACTGCGCTTTTTGAAATAAAAAAATAAGTTTAAACTGGCAAAAACATAGTTCTTTTGCCAGTCGTTGAAATCGGTGAAATATGTCCTGAACCCCAGTGTTGGGGATAGACCGATTGAGACTTTTTCATCCTGACCCAGATATTTCATTACCCCAAAACTATAATCCATGTAAATCCGGTTAATTTCTATTTGAGTTGGATTAATTATATTCCGCTCTGTAAGGTTGTAATTTAAAACCCTTCCTACACTAACACCAGTCGAAAAGAAGTCGATATATGAATTCTTAAATGGTACGGTTAAAATCATCGGGACTTTAATACTCAATGACGTTAATTTCCAATAATATGTATATTTCCACGGAAGTGACCCAACACCATCAACCATCATTACTTTCTCCGCTTCCTGTGTCTTGTGATGAATTCCATATTGGAAGCCGACACCTGTTGAAAGCTTGGAATTATTTGAAATTTTAAAATTGTACAAAGCCTCAATTTCATTATCAACTTTAATATTAATACTTTCATTTGCGTGTTTAGTTAAAACCGGATACGTAAACCCAAAATTGACAGCAATTCTACTGATATCTTCCTGAGCATTAACAGTATAATAAAATAAGATGGTGATTATGATGCAATGAAGATATTTCATGACAATTTTGTATTTGTTATTACCGGAATTAAATAGCCGGTAATTCGTTCAACCTGTTTTATAATCTGGATAACCGGGATTATCTGTCTATAGTTAAAAAAGGCAGATTGTACATGGCGGGTTCCCGGCCGGCAACCTGGTTGTGGTCGGCCGTTTTGGATTTAATTAAAGGTTCGTTTCATTTTCAGAATATTTTATGCTTGTTGTTCAGATGCCGAAAGTTACAAAAAGGTTGCGAACAAAGGATGATTTTCACCTGTTTTGAAACAGCATTGTGTTTTTTTCAGCGAGTTACAATTTTCGATGGTTTAAGCTGTCGCCAAAATTTTGGTTTCGGTTTAAAACGCCGGTTCATTTGGAACGTGTAATCCTGAGCCGGTTACGAGGTTACCAACATTCCGTTAACATCTTTTTTTGATAATCATAACGAAAAAAGTTATCCTTGCAAAAAATTAAAAAAACCTTATTTCATGAAGCCAACTTTAATGAACGGTCAACTCACCTTCAAAAACACCATTTTGGGAGTCCAGTTTTTATTTGTAGCCTTCGGCGCCACCGTGCTGGTTCCACTGCTGGTGGGCATCGACCCGGCGGTAGCCTTGTTCACGGCCGGGATCGGCACACTGATTTTCCACCTGATTACACGCGGAATAGTCCCTGTTTTTCTGGGCAGCAGTTTTGCCTTTATCGCGCCCATTATTGAAGCAACCCGGCTGTTTGGCTGGCCCGGAACCCTTTCGGGGATTGTTGCCGTGGGTTTGGTTTACGGAATTGTTTCGGCTTTGGTAAAAGTACGCGGTATCAAATTCATCGAACGGCTTTTCCCGTCGGTGGTTGTTGGCCCGGTCATTATCATCATCGGGTTGTCACTGGCCCCTACCGCTGTCAACATGGCCAAAACCGACTGGGCGCTGGCTGTTATTGCCCTGTTCACGGCCATTTTGATTGTTATTTTTGCCAAAGGGATGATCAAGCTGATTCCCATTTTTATCGGAATTGGTGTGGGTTATCTGGCCGCAATCATTTGGGGAAAAGTGGATTTTGCACCGGTCAGTGACGCTGCTTGGTTTTCACTGCCGGCCTTCACCTTACCGCAATTTAGCTGGCAGGCCATTTTGTACATGATTCCCGTTGCCATTGCCCCCATCATCGAACACGTGGGCGATATGTATGCCATTGGCGGGGTTTGTAATAAAAACTTCATTGAAAAACCAGGATTAAACCGCACCTTGCTTGGCGACGGGATTGCTACGGCAATCGCCGGGTTCTTTGGAGGCGTTCCCAACACTACCTACTCCGAAGTTACCGGAGCCATCACCCTGACCAAAGTAACCAACCCATTCATTTTGCGCATTTCGGCCATTACTGCCATTGTTTTTGCCCTGGTAGGAAAAATAAGCGGTTTGCTGAAAACCATCCCGCAATCGGTTTTGGGTGGAATTATGCTTTTGCTGTTCGGTATGATTGCCTCAATCGGCATTAAATCGCTGGTCGATTCAAAAACCAACCTCTCGGAAACGCGCAACCAGGTTATCGTTTCCATTGTACTGACCGTTGGTATAGGCGGCGCTGTTATCAGTTACGGAACCTTTTCTCTGGCCGGAATCGGTTTGGCCGCCACCGTAGGGATTATCCTGAACCTGGTTTTACCAAAAACAAAAAAAGAAGAATAGGACAAAATCTATTATTAATGGATTAAACCTGTTTTTCAGGAAGATATTTCCAAAACCTCCGGGGTATGTGCTGGCGCTGCAACCGGAGGTTTTTTCGTTCTTTTATGTTGATGTGGGTAAAATACGACTGCCACAATTTCTGATAAAACCCTTCGCCTTCCTGCAACACATCTTTAGCCGCCTGGCCGGTTTCGCTGCTGAATTGCCGGGCTGAAACCACCACTTCGTCCAGTTTACCGTTTTCGTGCAAAATGCCATAGTTCCGTTTCAGATCGTAGAGCAGCCACTTTTGGTCGGAAAACCGCTTTTGAAAATGCTCAACAACCAACGGGATGACATCGTAGCGAGGCTCCATCCCGCAAAAATAAAGACCGTCTTTGGTATGCTGAAACCTCGTAAACTGCATCATCCGCATGGCTTCCTGTTTTACTTTCCGCGAAACCTGTGTCAGCGCCAGCACCGCGGCATCACCGTAATCGGTTTCAGGATGAATATCGCCGCTGAACAACCGCCGCACAAAACGGTAAACCTTCATTTCAATTCCCGGTTCACCCGAAAGAAATGCATAAAACAGCAACTCCTTGTTTTTAGCTGACATTTTTTTCTGAACCGCCTGCCACACCCGATCGGCTTTGGCCGGGTCGGAACCGATTTCGCAGTGGCCGGCAAACATTAATTTTTGTTCCCCACCCTGCGAAACCATTTCAACCGGAAATTCCTTCCGCTGATAACTTTCGAAAATGCAGGTGAGCATTCCTTCAAACGTACCGTCGTAACAATAAATCATGTGGTTTTGGCCTTTCTCAATTTACAATTATTCATCCCTGAAAATTTAATCCGTATCATGCTGCAGTAATTTTTCCCGATGCTACTCAGTGCAACGGCGCCAGTACGGGTTTGTAATCGGCAAACAAACGCAGTTGGGTATCCGCCATTTTCCGGTTTTTCGAAACCGATTCAGCAATAATTTTATGCTTCAGCCGCTCGGGCGCCCAGTCGGTGGTTGCGGCAGGCAGTTCATTGCAGGTAATAAAATACTTCGCCCGTTTCATCACAATTCCAATTTTTTGCAGGTGCGACGAATTCAGTTTCCGGTGGCGGCGGGCTAAAATAATTTTCTGTGCCGACTGCACCCCAATTCCGGGAACGCGCAAAATCATCTCGTAATCGGCGCGGTTGACATCGACCGGAAACAGGTGCATATTCCGCAACGCGTACCCCAGTTTCGGATCGATGTCCAAATCGAGAAACGGCTGATCTTCCGAAAGGATTTCCTCGGCCCTGAAATGATAGAACCGCATGAGCCAGTCGCTTTGATAAAGCCGGTTTTCGCGCACCAGCGGCGGTCGGGTCAGCGCAGGCAACCTTTTGTCGTAATCATTTACCGGAAGGTAGCCCGAGTAGTAAACCCTTTTCAGGTTTTGCGACTGGTAGAGCCCCGACGAAAGCAAAATAATCTGCCGATCGGTTTCGGGCGTGGCGCCAACAATCATTTGAGTGCTTTGCCCGGCCGGGGCAAACAACGGCACTTTCCTGAAAATCCGCTGTTCTTCGCGGTTGGCCAGAATTTCATTCCGAATCTGGTTCATGGGTGTAAAAATTCCGGGATAGTTTTTCTCCGGAGCCAGCCGTTTCAGGTTCATTTCAGTGGGAATTTCAAGGTTAACACTCAAACGGTCGGCCCAAATCCCGGCTTCGTGAACCAACTCCCGGCTGGCTCCCGGAATGGCTTTGAGGTGAATGTATCCATTGTAGTTTTCTTCGGTGCGCAGTTTTTTGGCCACCTGAACCATCCGCTCCATGGTGTAGTCGGGGCTTTTAATCACTCCCGAACTCAGAAACAGCCCTTCAATATAATTTCTCCGGTAAAAGCCAATGGTCAGTTCCACAATTTCTTCCGGGGTAAAGGTTGCCCGCGGGCGGTCGTTGCTCCGGCGGTTCACGCAATACGCGCAGTCGTATATACAATGATTGGTCATTAAAATCTTGAAAAGGCTCACACACCGGCCGTCCTCGGTAAAGCTGTGGCAAATTCCGCAGGCAACCCCGTTCCCGATTCCGCCGGTTGCATTCTTCCGGTTACTGCCGCTTGATGCACACGAAACATCATATTTCGCAGCATCGGCCAGAATTTTCAGTTTGTGCTGTATTTTTTCGTTATCCATTGTTGTTTCCGTTATCAAAAAAATTCCAAATGATAATAATATTATCAAATTTTTGAAACACGCGCTGTTTTTTCGTAAGTTTGATAAAAAATTTCAGGATGAACCATTTTAGCAGCAACATCAAACTCCTCCGGGCACGAAAAAGCCGCACCCAAAACGAAGTCGCCATTGCACTGGACCTGAAACGTACCACGGTGAATGCGCTGGAAAACGCCATCAGCCAGCCCACGGTACCGCAGTTGCAGGCTTATTCAAAATATTTCGGGATTGCCATCGACACGCTGATCAACATTGATTTAAGCCAG
>CAZHKI010000241.1:0-6316 GCA_964533365.1 uncultured Maribellus sp.
TGGGCCGGTTCTTTCGGCTTAGGTGGCCGTGAAAAAACAGGCAGGTTCCTTTTCTTCCGTTTGATGGAGTAGAGCACAAGGAACAGGATAGCTCCAGCTAAAATAATACCCAATATATAAGGAATAACCTCTTTCAGGGTAACCGGTGCTGCGTAGGGCATTTTAATGTCGGTCGGTCCTTTGGTGGTGTCGATGGGCATACTGTGTACCATCAGGCTCACCCCGTTGGTTGGAATGGAATCGGTCAAACCGTTAGCTTCAAATTTAAACCAGTAGGGGGGGATGCGGTAACTGCCACTGTCGAAACAAGTGATCAGAAATGACTGTATTTGTTTGATATTTTCGGGCGTTCCGGCTTCGAACGTATCAATCCCGGACCGTTCCAGTACCTCGATGAAACTGTTAATGGTGTCGGGTACCTGCGGAAATCCGATGGTGACATTTTTCGGGTGATCGATTTCGAGGAACAGTTTAACCTGGTCGCCCAGCAAAATGTTGGCCGAATCGAGTGTGGCTGTTGCTTTTATCTGCTGGGCGTTTGAAATTCCGGCAGCAGAAAACAGGAACAGGAACAAAACTGCTATTTGAATTTTAAATTTCACTATTATAAGTTGTTTATAATGTTTTGTATTCCAATAAAAATATCATTTTGGACAAAACTGTATTTCATGGTCCGTGGAACTCCCATGTGGGATTTATCCATTTCTAATTGTTTTTATCAGATCATGGTCGTTTCATTCGTTTACTGTTTTACAGCCCGTTTCCGAAACAAGGCCATTAACGATTTAACGTAATCCTCGCGGGTGTCGATGAACGTGTAATCGACCCCGCATTTTTTAAACATCGAATCAAGTTTCCGGGTGTGGTTTTTCCACCAACCCGAGTATAACCTGCGGATTTTTGCTGAACTGCTGTCAACCCAAACATAATTTCCGGTTTCGGCGTCTTTCATTTTCAGCATACCGATGGGCGGCAGTTCAATTTCGCGTTCGTCATATATCTTCAGGGCAACCACGTCGTGTTTGTTGTTGGCAATGGAAAGCGCCATTTCCCAGTCGGTTTTATCGTCCATGAAATCGGAGATGATAAA
Source organism: uncultured Maribellus sp. (assembly GCA_964533365.1). Lineage (GTDB taxonomy): Bacteria > Bacteroidota > Bacteroidia > Bacteroidales > Prolixibacteraceae > Draconibacterium. Next base: position 1,091 of record CAZHKI010000241.1, read on the forward strand.
TGCGGTACACCGTTTTTTTATGACGTTGGTAAGGTAACGGATGGCGCCGGCAATATCGGTTCCACGTTCTTCGGGCTGAAAATCGATTAGTTCACGGATGATTCTCAGGGTGTGGCTTTTCCCTTTTTTTGGCGGGATGAATTTTTCAATTTTGCCGGAAAAGAAAATGACCCCGATTTTGTCGTTGTTTTGAATGGCCGAAAATGAAAGGATGGCCGAAATTTCGGTGATGATATTTTTTTTCAGCTTTTCGAAAGTTCCGAATTCGCGTGAACCGCTCACGTCAATCAGGAGCATCACGGTCAGTTCCCTTTCTTCTTCGAAAATTTTCACAAACGGGTGATTGTACCGTGCGGTAACATTCCAGTCAATATTCCGGATGTCGTCACCAAACTGGTATTCGCGCACTTCTGAAAAGGCCATACCCCTTCCTTTGAAGGCGCTGTGGTATTCGCCGGCAAAAATATTCCGCGACAATCCGCGGGTTTTAATCTCGATCTTTCGTACTTTATTTAATAATTCACTCGTTTCCATGTGAAGAGTTTCGTGTTCCGGGTTTGGTGTTCCGGGTTTCGGGAGAAACCCCGCAACCTGTAACCTGCAACCCACAAACGGTTTTACGGCACTTCAACCGTATTTAAAATATCGGTAACAATTTCTTCGGAAGTGATGTTGTTGGCTTCGGCTTCGTAGCTCAACCCGATACGGTGGCGCAACACATCGGCGCACACGGCGCGTACATCCTCCGGAATGACATATCCGCGGCGCTTGATAAATGCATAAGCTTTTGAAGCCTGTGCCAGGCTGATGCCGGCCCTGGGCGACGCGCCGTACGAAATCATGTCTTTGTATTTCGTCAATTTGTATTCAACGGGTTCGCGGGTGGCAAAAACAATATCAACAATGTATTTCTGGATTTTTTCGTCCATATAAACATCTTTTACCACGTTGCGGGCTTTGATGATGTCTTCCGGTTTCAGTATGGTTGATGTTTCGGGAAATTGTTTCAGCAGGTTTTGGCTGATGATCAATCGTTCTTCTTCCTTTTTAGGATAATTGATGACAACTTTCAGCATAAAACGGTCAACCTGCGCTTCGGGGAGCGGGTAAGTACCTTCCTGTTCGATAGGGTTTTGAGTGGCCATCACCAGGAATGGCTCGTCGAGTTTAAAGGTGTTATCGCCGATGGTAATCTGGCGTTCCTGCATGGCTTCGAGCAGCGCCGACTGTACTTTGGCAGGTGCCCGGTTAATTTCGTCGGCTAAAATGAAGTTCGCAAAAATCGGCCCTTTCTTGATGGTGAATTCTTCCCGTTTCTGACTGTAAATCATGGTTCCCAGCAAGTCGGCCGGCAGCAGGTCGGGTGTAAACTGGATTCGGGCAAACTTAGCACTGATGGTTTGAGCCAGCGATTTGATGGCTAATGTTTTAGCCAGCCCCGGAACTCCTTCCAGCAGGATATGCCCGTTCGACAACAACCCAATTAAAAGGCTTTCAACCAAATGTTTCTGGCCTACTATTACTTTGTTCATTTCCATGGTTACCATGTCAACAAATGAACTTTCCCTTTGAATTCTCTCGTTTAATTCTCTAATGTCAACAGCCTGATTCATATTTGATATTGTATTTTTTATTTCATTTTTGCTCAATTTTACCGGAAAATCCCGATTTTTTTTGAACGCACGAATTTAAATGTTTGCAAAGATAAAAAGCCTTATATTTTGTTAAAATTAATTAACCCAAAAGTCTCGTTTCATCCAACCGATTTGAAATAAAGAAGACAGGAATGCATCCTGCCTTCCTGTCTTCTTACGAAATTTTAATTTCCTTCATTGGTTTTGGCTTCACTTCTTCGCGCTTAGGCAAAGTAATCAGCAAAATGCCATCGGCGTATTTTGCCGAAATTTTGTCGCTTTCAACAGCATTTTCAGCAACAGTAAACGACCGCTGAAACGATTGATAAGAGAATTCTTTCCGGGTGAACTTTTCGTTTTTTTCTTCTTTCTCATCTTTCTTTTCCGATGAAACGGTGAGAACGTTGTTGTGAAACTTAATGTTAAAATCGTTTTTGTTCATGCCCGGCGCGGCAACTTCAATCACAAATTCATTTTCGTTTTCCTTTACGTTTACTGCCGGAAGCGACGTGTTCGTACTCGAAAAATTCGAGAGGTTCCAATCCATCATTTCATTGTTCAAAAACCGGTCAAAGAATGATGGAAAATAATTTTCTGATCGTTTTGCTAACATGGCTATTTCCTCCTGTTCTTTTATGGTTAAACAAAATTGAATTTATAAAATCCGGTGAGAAAACAGCAAACCGAGTGCCAGTTCCCAAAAACTGTCAGAATTTATGTTGTTAAAAGCCTGGTTGTCAGTATTGGATCGACTTATAGATGAAAAAAATTGAAATTCAGAAAATTATAAAACTGACAAAATTTCATCTGAAAATAGTAGCTGTTCAGTTCAAAGTTTAAAAGGAAACCGAATGAAACCGGTAATGTAAAGGTTCCGGTTACTTTTCTTCTTCCAAAGGCAGAATGGGTTCTGATGCGTTTTCCCTGAATCCAAATGTAAAATTGATACCAGCCGCAGCGGAGAACCTGTAGGCATTTTTGTAACTGAATGCCTGAATAATGTTGTCGGTTACCAGGTATAAATCCATACCCGGCAGGAATCTTAGCCGGAACCCGATTCCAAGGTTATCAAATTTGTAACCTGCGGTGTAACTGACAGAGGTGGAAAGCATTTTCCCAATATACCCGTTGAGTGAAACAGTTGCTGTGGAAACCGGAGCTGAAATGTAACGTGTATGGTTGAAAACCACACCATAGTTCCATTTGGGCGAAAATTGCCGTACAGCTCCAAGGTAAAATTTGGTGGGAAGTCCGATGCTTATTTTATCCTCTTCACGGATGAGAACCGACTCGTTGCTGCCGGTTAACTGGTAACTGTTGTTTTTCCACGAGGTGGAACCAATATTGAGGATGCTGGCCGAAAATGTCCATTTCTTCCATTGGTAGGTGGCCCCTAAATCAACCGACAGGCTTTTGTTTCGAAGCAAATCGCCCATGGTAATATCGTCCTCCCAGTTTTCGGGAAATAGATCTTCATCCGTGTTCAGTTCGTTACCATCGATGGCTTCCGGGTTTATTTCAACGGGCATGCCCAGCGTGATTTTTCCTAAAAGGAATTGATTGTAATTAGTATCAAATTCATCTTCCTCCAATTCAACCCGATAACCCAACTGACTGGTTTTTACTCCGGCCTGGTTGAAATTGATGTGTGGGCTGATTCCCAGCGTAAGGCGTTCGTTGATGATTCTGGAATAGGTAAAGCCCAAAGTCAGGTAATTCGTGGTCAGCAGGTCAATGTCGTCCACCTGCAAAGGAAAATTGTCGTCGTTCAAATCATCCAAATCGGCCAGAAGATAGGCAATTTCGGAAGCTGCCCGAAGGTTGGCCGTGCTGTTGGCAGTAAGTCCCATCGAAATATAGTTTTTCTCTTTCAGTTTAAATCCCAATGAAAAGAGATTGGCTTGTGCCTCTGCAAAAAAACGGTTGTAATCGCCGATGGAATTGACAAACTCATCAGGATTGTAACTGTCGTTTTCGAGGTTGTTGATAAATTCGTCCAACTCATTGTAATTAAAACCGGAGTTGTATGCATTGGCCGAAATTCCTCCCATGCCCGGCAGTGTGAGAAAAAATTTTGCTTCGGGTACAAATGCAGGATTTAACGATAAGTTTTGCGGTAGCCGGTTCATAAAATACATCGTATTTTGGGCGTTTGTCAGAAATGGAAAAAACAGGCTGAATAGGATAATAACTCGTTTCATAGGTTTGGCTTTTAGAATATTAGTTGGTAATTTACGATTTTTTTTGTTTAATTTCTTTAATTAATATTCACTAATTATTTGCTTAAGAATGTCAGGGTTGAAATAGTTTTTTTGTTTCAAAAAAAACTAATAACACAACATAAAGTGGGCTGTATTCTGCTTGTTTTTTTAAGGAACTTTTAAATTTCGAATATTCATTTTTAAATGTATCTGCTTTTTCTTACTTTTAACCCAAACAAAAAACAGAAGTCATGATAAAAGAAAGAATGCTTAAAGCGCTTAATGAACAAATTAATGCAGAACAGTACTCTGCCCTGATGTACCTTTCCATGTCGGCCTGGTTTGCCGATAAAGGATTACCCGGTTTTGCCAACTGGATGTATGTTCAATATCAGGAAGAGATGACCCATGCCAACAAGTTTTTCAACTATATCAACGAAAGAAGCGGAAAAGTTGAACTGAAAGCCATCGAACAGATGCCGGTTGAGTTTGAGAGTACGATGGATGTGGTGGAAAAAACCCTGGCCCACGAACAACATGTTACGGCTTTAATCAACAACCTGGTTGATATTGCACTGGAAGAGCGCGACCATGCAACACAAAGTTTCTTAAAATGGTATGTTGACGAGCAAGTGGAAGAAGAAGCCAATGTACAGGAAATTCTCGATACACTGAAACTCATCAATGGCCAGGGAAACGGTATTTTTATGCTCGACCGCGAAATGCGCCAGCGTACTTTTGTTGACGAAACACAAGCAGCTGAATAATTTTTTAAAGAATTTAAGGATTAAAGGCTGCTTTGGGCAGCCTTTTTTGTTACAATTCATATGGAAATAAAAGAACTAATTTACACCCGGTACATTCATTTGGAGGAATATTGCAGGTTTATTTTCGATGAGGCTTCACTCGAAAAGTTGTCAAAGGCATTTGCTTTTACCCGTACCATAATTGGTGAAAAGACTTTTATAACCAGCGAATCCATTTTAAGTCATTCGCTTGATGTGGCAACCATCATTGCCATGGAAATTGGCCTTGGCGCCGATTCGGTAATTGCCGGGTTGCTGCATAATGTGATGTACGCCGACCTGGAACGGAAAGCAACACGCGACGAAATAGTCAATGAATTTGGCCTCCCTGTTTTTACCATTCTGGAAGGAATGTCGAAAATCAATGCCCTGGGAACCGACACCGTTGGCCTTCATTCCGAAAATTACCGCAAACTGTTGCTGGCACTGGCCGGCGATGTACGGGTAATCATTATTAAAATTGCCGATCGGCTGCAGGTGATGCGGCACCTCGATGATTACGATTTGGAAAGCCGGGAACGCCTGGCTACCGAAACCTCACATTTATACGCTCCGCTTGCCCACCGTCTCGGATTGTATGCCATT
>CAZHKI010000242.1:0-6312 GCA_964533365.1 uncultured Maribellus sp.
GTTGGAGATGCTCGACTGTAAAATTAGGAAAGTCTCCATTGACTGATGCAAGCAACCCAGGGACAACTTTATATGTTTTGGATGCTTTTCGATTTCGGGATAATTCTGCTGACGACTTAAAAAAATTGAATAATGGAGTGGATTTCTTATTGCAACATTGGGAGATACGCCAGCCAATAGGACCTTGTAGCTTCGGGATTGGTTCGACTTTTATGAAAGTGGAGTATCCATTTTTACGATATAATCTATTTTACTATGTTTATGTTTTATCATTTTATGATACAGCAAAAAATGACAAACGATTTCAGGAAGCCTATAACACACTCAAAAATAAAGTTATAAATGACAAGCTAATTCCTGAAAACCCACATAAAGCATGGACTGAATTTGATTTTGCCCAAAAAGGACAAATAAGTGAGATTGGCACAAAACGGTGGTTAGAGATAAACGAGAATATAAAAAATGCCAGCCGTTAATAAAAATTATATGTCAATTGCCGTTTCCGTGTTGACAGTGAAGCAAGTAGCCCGCAATCCCGATGGGCATCGGGACGGCCCGACAGGAAAACCGCCCGCAGTCGGCAACTGCACATAGTTTCGTTCGTTGTGCCCCATTTTGGGAAAGTTACATACGAGGAAGTTTGTCTAAAATTCCTAAATTTGTAATGATTAATAGAATTAGATTAAATTAAATATGTTTAATACAATAGATATAGACCGAAAAAACCTTACAATTATGGGGGTGAAATTTTCCAATTTAAAAACTTTGGAAAGTACAGCAAATGCAATAGGGAGTAATATGTTTGAAGGTTATAGACCAACTCCTAAAGGTATCGAGATTATTAGAGACTATGTGATTGGAAAAATTACATTATCAGAATTGATAAAATTTGCCAAAGACAAATCGTATGCCTGATTCCTATAAGTACGTTGACCATGATTATACTTATACTGACCCGAGAACTGGAATACTCAGAAATATAGCTGACATAACAGACCCAGATGATTTGCTCTTTTTTGAAAGTGTAGTTGTTGCAAAACGCATCCAGGAACTTTACGATAAACCTATCAAGATAATTGGGGCAGACAGTCTTTTGAGTATTCATAGACATTTGTTTCAAGATGTTTATTCTTGGGCTGGAAAAAAACGAAAAGTTGAGATAAGTAAAGCAGGTAAACAATTCTTTCCAACGACACACTTTGACAATGCTTTTCGTTTTATTGATTCATTAATTTCGGATTACAAAAAGATTTCAGAAGGAAACAAACTGCAGATAGCAGAGAAATTAGCTGAAATTTTGGATACTGTAAATTACCTGCATCCTTTCAGAGAAGGAAACGGGCGAGCGCAAAGAGAATTTTTAAGATTATTAGCATTGGAAAAAGGTTTGACGTTAAACCTGAATCCACCTGACAATAAAGACGTTTACGACAAATATATGCAAGGGACAATGAACAGTGATGTAAAAACACTGACAAAATTGATTTTAGAACTAATTGAGTAGTAAATAAAAACGGGGCACAATAAATAGGAATATAAGCGGTGCGTAGCACCCAGCCTAGCCTCAGGCGAGATTGAACTACAATCCGGTTTATTTTGCAGGATTTCGTTCTATGTACTTAATGACGGTTTTAGGTTTGTTTTCTGTTGAAATTCAGGTGATTAATCAACTCTCGAATTGCTCTGTCAGTAAATTGCAAGAGATACAAAAATAAGAATTTTGCTTGTTTTTTTTAATTTATGAGGAAAAAGAAAATTGAAACAGTGGAATTGAGATGAAGTACAATTTCAACAATATAAATGGATATTTTGAGAGTGCTTTTGAACCAGCTATCCCGAAGTGATTTAGTTCAATAAAACTATATGTCAATTGCCGTTTCCGTGTTGACAGTGAAGCAAGTAACCAGGAACTGCGGCGGGACGGCCCGACAGGAAAACCGCCAGCAGTCGGCAACTGAATAATGTTCCGTCCTTTAGCGTTCATGATGAAATAAGATACGAGAACTATTTTAGACAGGCAGTTTGATTTGTAAAAACATATATTCATGAAAACTAAATTACTCTTATTCGTATTTGCCTTTTTATTACAAAATTCTGTGAGTTACGGACAAAATTCACAAGAAGAAAGTAAGTTCACACAGGAATTATCATTACGAAAATCTGATCCGGTCGATTCAATTGTTATCGACCTAAAAAAATTTATACCCGAATATAGAAAAACACAAAGTATCCCGGGCGTTTCAATTGCTCTGGTGAATGATGCTAAAATTGCATGGGCAGATGGATTTGGTTTGGCTAACTCAATAACAAAAAAAACAGTCAATGCGAGCTCCCTTTTTGAGGTAGCATCAATCAGTAAAGTAGTTACTGCTTATATCGCATTACGACTGGTTGATGAAGGGAAACTTTCACTTGACCGGCCACTACTCAGCTATTTATCTAAAGAATGGATGCCATATTCAATTTACCAGGACTCAATAAAACTTAATCACGTATTATCACATAGCTCAGGTCTGAGTAAGACTACAAGAGAAATTATGTTTAAACCAGGTTCTGCCTATTATTACTCAGCAAACGGATTTAACCTGTTGAAAGATGTGATGGAAGAAGTAACAGGAGAAAAATTAGAGCAACTTGCCCAACGGCTTGTATTTCACCCTCTGGGCATGGAAAACAGTAGTTTTGTTAAGAATGATGAACGATTGACTATTACTTCTAATGGGCACATACATGCAATTGTTCCAGTTGTATTATTTGGTATTTTGTTTTTAGTTTCTTATTTCATTATTTTCCTGATCGGCATACTGATTATTCGATGGTCAACAAAATTATGGAAATTACGACGTATTCATGTAATCATTTTTATCACTATATCAGTTGTAGTTATTACAGGTATTTTATTTTATATACTGGAAAAAAACTCACTTAGCGAATTTGCTTTTATAATTTTATTTACAGGATTGCCAGTGCTTGCAATATTTTTTATCCTTTTCAAAATTGGAAGAAAATTTATTTTGAAAATTGTTCATGGGAAAGTGTACCAAAAAATCTTAAATACTTTTTGGGTTTTGCTACTCATTGGGGCAATAATATTCAGCTCGATGAAAGTAATTAACTTGCCGGTTCCGTCATGGACAAATTATGAACCAGGTTCAGCAGGTACATTGAGAACTTCGCCAACTGAATTGGCATATTTCATGATTGAAATAGCCAATCCAAAATTTCTGAAAACTGAAACTGCGGAATTATTAAGAACTCCACAGATAAAACTTGATGAAAACCTCTCATGGGGAATGGGTCCAGGTCTTTTCCATTCTGAACAGGGATATGCATTATGGCAATGGGGGCAGCACATCGACTTTCAGAGTATAATGATAATTTACCCTGAAAGCAATTTCGGTGTTGTAGTTTGTACTAATAATGATCTGCTAAACCCGGATGTTGCTCTTGAGATAGCTCAAAATGCTCTGGGAGAAAATCTTGATGTAATAAGGTCAGCGATACATCTCAATTATGATTATTCGGAACAATAATTAACGGGCACGAAACGCTATAACGTGTATTAGCCATTGCTGGTATCGGGTTGCGTGGGGCAGATCTGGTGGTTAACTTGTTATAATCACAACCCGAAAACGATTGACAAATACGATTGATAGAAACAAAAAAAAGAACATTGAATTATCGGAAAAGCTAAATTGACACACTTATGAAACCAAGAATTGAAAAGAAAACCGTGATAAAGATTATAGGAATAAACGTAACCCTTTTTTTAATGTTAGTTGGATTAATCTATATCAATAAGACCATTTTCAGACCGACATTCAATGACAATTATTTAGCGCAAATTCTAACAGGGAGTTTCCCGAATTTTATTGCTGCATTCTTGATTTGCTTATGTGCTGTAAATCCGGTTCTAATCAGAAGACCACGATTAGGACGATTGATTGTTTATTTGGGGTCGTTATTAATTCTGACGGCATTAATTCTTGACGAGTTAGGATCTATCGGAGCAAGCCAGGCAATATGATATTTATGATATTGCGGCAAGTATAATCGGTACTCTTTTAGCTGTTCTGACCTTTGAATATTTAAATTACAGACAAAAACGAAAGAAAGAGGTTTAACCAGACGGGAATAAAAACGCACGACGATATCGTGTGCAAAATACTGAAAGTTATGTGATTGGATTAGTTGTTCTGTCCCGCGTCAGCGTTTGTGCCGGAAGACAGGAACTAAGCTCGCTGTTGGCAACTGTATATCGTCCCGTACATTATGGGGCCGATGAATCCGGAAGATTACGATTTTCCTGAAATGATTTTTACGTTTTCGAGGTTTCGTTTGAAAAAGAAATGGGGTGTTTCGCCTACTATAGATTTAAAATCTTTGATAAAGTGGGCCTGGTCGAAATAGTGCCCTTCAAAAACCATGTTTTGAAAATCGATGGCATTTTGGTTCTTAATTTTGTCCCACAAATAATTTACCCTGACAATGCGGACCAGTGTTTTGGCATTAATCCCAACCCGTTTCAGAAACTGCCGTCTGAAATTTCGTTCGCTGGTGGTGGCCGGTTTCAGAATTTCGCAAAGCGGGGTTGTTGCACCCCGCTCGATAATGTTGTTGTAAATGGTATCTATTTCGTCGGGCTGGTAACCGCCCCGGGTTTGCGAATCGAGGAAATGATAAAAAATATCGATTTTTTTTCCGTCGTCGGGTTGCTGCTGCATTTTTTGCCAAACCGGCATAAACCTGTCGTCTAAGGGAATATAAAGATTATTCACCGGAGGATACATCGAAATCCCGAAGATTCTCGACAATACCGGCGATTTGCACGATACAATGAGCGAACTGATGTTGTTATCGACCTGGAGAAGAATGGAATGGTACAAAACAGGAGCGATAAAAAATGGTGGTACAACCAACTCTTTTTGCTTCAAAATGGTTACTTTCCCGGTGAAGTTGAAAACGAAAGAAGAGTCGCCGCGAGGAATGTGTTTGTCCGTTACATTTGATTCACCATTGGAATGAATGGTTTCCACCTGGTTAATCAGCCATTTATATTTTTTTTCGGGTGAATAATAGTTAACGTTCATGGTTTGGTTTACGATTCAGAGGAACAGGTATTTATAGTGATATTTTAAATGGTCTTCTTTGTTGCAAACGGTTGATAACGGTTATTCAATTTTGAGCATCCTGTTTTCTTCCCTTCCAAATCCTCTGATTTCGATTCTGTTTTTTGAAAGGGTTACTTCAGCAAAAGTGTTTTCGTTTTCGGTTTCCACCATTCCTTTCAGGTTAACGAAGTGGATTCCGTGCTGAAAAACGTAATTTCCGGAATGGTTGTGCCCGTTCATCCAGATTTTGACGCAGGGGTATTGTTTCAGCAAATTCAGTGTTTCTTCCTGGTTCCAGAGGGCATGCGCTTCGTAGGGCAGGAGCGGGTAGTGGCAGAAGACGGCCACTTTGAGTTTTTTTGTTTCGGCTTGTTGTAGTTGCTGTTCCAGCCACAAAAACTGGTTGACGCCCAGTCCGCCGTTCCAGTTGTGAAAATTGGGCTTGTTTTCCTGTTTCAGCCGGGCGGTTATCGTTTCAGCCTGCTTCACAATTTCAGGATTCACCGAGTTGAAGGTAATATCGTTACCGTCGAGGAAAACAAACAGCCACCCTTTTTGAGTGAACGAATACCAGGTATTTTCGAGCCCCAGTTTTTCAGGAACTTTTGCAAGCATCGGCTTCTCAACCGAAAGGTCGTGGTTGCCAATTACGTGGTAAACTTTCTTTTTTGACGTTGCCAGAACGGTATTGACTTTATCGAAGCTGGCAAAGTCGCGGTCGATGAGGTCGCCCAGCCCGACCACAAAACTGATTTTTTTGTTTTGGTTAAAATGCCGGATGCATTCATCCAGTTTTTCAGGCGAATTCAGGTAAAAGCGGCTTCCCGAAGTTTCGCAGTTGCAATACTGGCAGTCGGCAAATACGCCGATTTTTACCTGTGAAAACGATGTGAAATTGATGTTCATCAGAATTAAATTAATGACAGTGGAGAGGATAATTTTGGATTTCATTTTTTAAGTAATTGAACTCACCAATATTAAGAAATTAGATTATAAAAGTTAATCATTCCCTTATTGTTTTTGTATTTCAAAAATTGAAACGAAAAAAGATTAAGAACAATTTAAATTCACGTATAAAAATATTATCTTTGACGTAAAGTATAAAATAAGAAAATGGATGCCAAGTTAACATTGCATTTCGACAGCGCAGTAATTGAAAAAGCCAAGGCGTTTGCTGAATCAAAGGGAATTAGTTTATCCC
>CAZHKI010000243.1:0-6299 GCA_964533365.1 uncultured Maribellus sp.
TGGAATAAAAAACTACGGATTCAGCGATCTGGTGATGAGCGAATTCTGGTCGCCATCGCCACACCGCCCAATGCCCGAAAACCGTTTCTTTTTGAAACAGGCTTCGTCGGCTGCCCACATTTACGGGAAGAAAATTGTCGGGGCTGAGTCGTTTACCACCATTGGCCCGCACTGGAACGATGAGTTGTGGCATGATCAGAAATCGGCTTTCGATCACGAAATCTGCGCCGGGTTGAACCGGATGTATTTCCATACATTTACCTGTTCGCCGCCTGAAATGGGCCTACCGGGGCAGGAGTATTTTGCAGGCACGCATGTTAATCCGCAGGTTACCTGGTGGAAGCATTCTGCGCCGTTTATTGACTATATGCACCGTGTACAATCGATGGTGCAAAACGGACAGTTTGTTGCCGATGTATTGTATTATTACGGCGATCATGTCCCGAACATCTTTCCCCTGAAACATTCTGATCCTGCCGGGGCCATGCCTGGTTTTGACTATGATGTAACGGATGAAACGATTTTCCTGCAACTGAAAATGGAAAACGGAAAAATTGTCGTCCCGGGTGGCGTGCAGTATCAGGTACTGGTGCTGCCCGATCATAAGGTTCTTTCGCTGGCCGTGCTGAAAAAAACGGAAGAGTTGCTCCGGCAGGGGGCAAAAATTATTGCATCGAAACCGGAAAAAATGGCCAGTTTGGTTGACGGAGAAAAAGGTCAAAAACAGTTTAGCCAATTGGTGGATAAAATCTGGGGCGAAATCGGCACTGAGAAAGGAGAAAAAAAGGTTGGAAAAGGGTTGATTGCCTGGGGAACAACTGCCCGTGAGTTTTTGCTGGCAAAAGGAATCCCGGCTGATTTTGAACTCGCTGAAAGTAATAATCCCACGGAGTATGATTATATTCATTACACCATCGGGAACAGCGATGTTTATTTTGTGTCGAATCAGAAAGCTGAACGCTGGAAAATGAATGCCCGGTTCCGTGTAACCGGACGGCAACCGGAACTTTGGGATGCCAATACCGGCGAAATACGTGACGCAGTGGCTTTCTCTCAGAATAACGATATTACAAACGTTCCTTTGTCTCTGGAACCTTATGAATCGGTTTTTGTGGTGTTCGACCGGCCAATTGACAAAAACATACAGGGAACAGCTTCGCATAACTTCTCAGGATTCCAAACTATTCAGCCACTTTCCGGTGAATGGCAGGTTACTTTTGATCCTCTTTGGGGAGGCCCCGGCACTGTAACGTTCAACGAACTGGCCGACTGGACTACCCATTCGGATGATGGTATCCGGTTCTACTCGGGAAGCGCATTCTACCATAAAACATTTACCCCTGATTTTGTGCATCAAAACGAAAAGCGGTATTTTCTTCAGTTAAACGAAGTGAAAGATGTGGGAATTGCCTCCGTTAAAATCAATGGAATTGACAAAGGGATTCTCTGGACAAAACCATTCCGTGTGGAAATTACCGGTGAATTGAAATCCGGAGAAAATAACCTGGAAATTGAGGTGGTCAATTCATGGTACAACCGGGTGGCCGGCGACGAAATGTTTCCCGATAAAAAGACTTATACAAATACCAATATCGTTCTGAAGAATGACTTCAGGGGGCGGCCAATGACCGAAATACCGCTGGAACCTTCGGGTTTGCTTGGCCCCGTTACCCTTGAGGAAATGGTGGCAGAATAGCTGAAAGGTTATTTTAAAATAGTTTCATCCTTTTTGCATCGCACGGATTGTGAAAGCTCCGGGGGAACATCGGAGAATACGGTTAACCCGGTATTTCTGGGACGAACAATCAATAATTGAATTGTACGGCCCTAAAAAATACACAAACCTTTCATTGGTAAGTGAAGTGAGCCTGCCTGAACGATTCGTCGGGCAGGCAAGCTTACAAAATAAACCAGACACCAATGATTTTTTATGAATGTATTTTCATAAAATCCCGCCCGGTTAAACCGGTTTCGGGTGATTGTCGTTTTCGTCGGGCGGACTGGTGGGTTCCGGCTTCTTTTTTCCTTTCAGGTTGTCCACCAAATCGTCCACTTTTTCTGAAATTTTATCAGTTACTTCGCGGGTTTTCTTCTCAGCCTTCTGAACAAAATCATCTACTTTGTCGGGAATGTCGCTGTTTTTAAACTGCTCGATTTTTTCTTCTGCAAAATCGCCGGCCTTGTTGATGTAATCTTCAATTTTATCGATGGTTCCGCTTTTTTTTAGCTTTTCCACCTGATCTTCAATGAGGTCTTCTGCTTTTTCAGCCACCCTTTTGATTTTTTCCAGAAAGTCGTCATTTTTTTCAGCCATGATTGTCCATTTTTTAATTACTGACCATTACCCAAAAGTAGAAAAAAGTTTGGTTTGTTAACTGTGTTAAGTCAGCAGATTACAGTTCAGGAAACCGGTTGATGTCGGTTTCGCGCATCATCTCGTAAATTGCCCTGAAAAGCCTTTCCACGTTGGGTTTCGAAAAGTATTCGCCGTCGATTCCGTAGGCGGGGCGGTGTTCCATGGCCGAAAGTGTCCGTGGCGCTGTGTCGAGATAATCGAATGCTTTTTGCTCTTCAAGTACTTTTTGCATCATAAAAGCAGTTGCACCGCCGGGAACATCTTCGTCAACAAAAATGACTTTGCCGGTTTTTTTCACCGATTCAAGAATAACCTGGTTCACATCGAATGGCAGCAGAGTTTGAACATCAATAATTTCGGCTGAAATCCCCTTGAACCTTGAAAGCAACCGGGCCGCTTTAATGGCGTGATGCGAGTTCCAGCCATAGGTGACAACGGTGATGTCGGTTCCGGACCTTAAAATCTCCGGGACGCCCAGCGGGATTTTGTATTCGCCAATGTTGGCGGGCATTTTTTCTTTTACATTGTAGCCTTTCAGCGGTTCAATCACCAGCGCCGGGTCGTTTCCTTCCAGTAGGGAATTGTAAAAACCTGCCGCCTGGGTCATGTTTCGCGGAACACAGATGGATATTCCCCGCATTGAGCCCAGCAGCATTTGCATGGGCGAACCGGCATGCCAGATTCCCTGCAACTGGTGCCCCCGTGTGCGGATGATGAGCGGTGCTGCCTGTTTGCCTTTGGTGCGGTATTGCATGGTAGCCAGGTCGTCGCTGATTTGCGACTGGGCATAAATCAGGTAATCGAGGTACTGAATTTCGGCAATAGGCCTGAAACCGCGCAAGGCCAGTCCAATTCCCTGTCCGATGATGGTGGCTTCGCGAATCCCGGCATCCGAAATTCGATCGGAACCGTATTTTTCCTGCATCCCTTTCATCCCCTGGTTCACATCGCCCAGTTTACCGGTGTCCTGCCCAAACGTCACCAGCGTTGGATATTTTTGGAATAAAATATCGAAATTCCGGCTGATGATTTCTGAACCGTTTACATCGGCAGCATGTTTGTTGTACCGGGCAGCAACTGCCGGAACATGTAATGCCGAATCTTTTCCTGTCCGGTGCAAATGGGTGTTGTAGGCTCCGGAACTTTTTGCTTCAAAATTTTTAATCCATCTTTTCAGTTCTGTCCGTTCGTTTTCCACTTTTTCATTCAGATGGATTTTTAACGAAAGCCCTTTGGCAAAACTCAGGTGCGAACGGCGGGTTGGAAATGTTTTCCGGGTAATTTTTTCAAAGTCGGTTAACCGGTAACTTTGCAGTGTGATTTTATTTTCAATTTTTTGGAGAATTTTTTTTAGTTCATCCTGCTCATTTTTATACCCGTTTAAAAAAGCGGACCATGCATTATCACGGGCTTTTTTAGCCTGTTTTCCCGCCTCTTTTTCCAATTCGTCGAGCATTTCGATGTCGGCCATTCCGCTTTCGAGCAGCCATTTTTTCATTTGGGTAATTCCGTCAAACTCTTTTTCCCAGCGGAGGCGTTCACCGGTTTTGTACCGTTCGTGCGAACCCGACGTGGAATGCCCCAGCGGTTGGGTAACTTCAGTAATATGAAAAACAGCCGGGACCTGGGTTTCGCGGCACCGGGCAATTCCTTCGGAAAACGTTTTTATGAGCGCCGGGTAATCCCATCCGTTACAGGTATAAATATCTATCCCGTTTGTGTTCTTTTCTTTTTGAAATCCCTGTAAAACTTTTGAAATACTTGATTTGGTGGTTTGCAGTTCAACCGGCACACTGATGCCAAAACCATCGTCGTAAACGGCAATGGCCAGTGGAACCTGCATTATCCCGGCGGCATTAACCGTCTCCCAGAAAATTCCTTCGGAAGTGCTGGCGTCGCCGATGCTGCCAAAAGCCACTTCATTGCCGGTCACATTGTTTCGCAAATGTTTTTTCAGCGAAGGATTATTGCGGACCAGTTTCGAAGCCTGGGCCAACCCAAGCAGCCGGGGAATCTGCCCGGCGGTGGGCGAAATATCCGAAGCCGAATTGTACTGTTCCGACAAATTGGCGATTTCACCATCCTCATTGATATTGGGCGTGCTGAAGTGGTTGTTGAAATTTCTGCCTACCGTTGACGGGTTTTTCTCTTCGTTGGTGTCGCCGTAAATCATGGCAAAAAATTCCTCGGGCTGAAGCAGTCCCAACGCCAGCATGAACGTCTGGTCGCGGTAGTAACCCGACCGCCAGTCGCCTTTTCTGAAATTTTTTGCATAGGCAATCTGCACGATTTCCTTTCCATCGCCAAAAATTCCGAAATGAGCCCTTCCGTTGTGTACTTCCTGGCGGCCAAGAATGCTTAATTTCCGGCTTAAATTGGCCAGGTAATAATCGCTTAATGCTTCTTTTACTGATATTTTACCTGCAGTTGCTAATTCTGAATTTTCCAAATACATAAACCTGATTTCAGACTTTAGAGTCTTTTTTAATACCAACTAACAGTTGTCAACAACTTTTTGTTTAGCTCACTTCAGTTGGAAACCTGAGCAAGTTCATGTATTTTTAATCATTTTTAAACCTGAAAGAATGGGCGGTTGAAATGTTCATTTTTTTCGTTTAGCAAAAGGAAAGGCATTGATAACTGAATTGCAAATCGTTTGAGCGAAGTTCGTAAAATAATCCACATCGACATGGATGCATTTTTTGCATCGGTTGAACAACTCGATAACCCGGGATTGAAAGGGAAACCTGTGGCAGTAGGCGGGGCCGGAGAGCGGGGAGTGGTTGCCGCCGCCAGTTACGAAGCGCGAAAATACGGGGTTCGTTCGGCCATGTCGTCGAAAGTAGCCAAACGCAAATGCCCGGGGCTGATTTTCGTACCACCCCGGTTTCACCGGTACAAGGTAATCTCAAATCAAATCCTCGAAATATTTCATGAATATACCGACCGGGTTGAGCCGCTGTCGATTGACGAAGCTTACCTCGACGTTACGTATGCAAAAAAGGGAAAACCTTCGGCCACGCTCATTGCCCGCGAAATCAAAAAAAGAATTTTCGAAACCACCCGGCTTACTGCATCGGCGGGCGTTTCGTACAATAAATTTCTGGCAAAAGTAGCTTCCGATGTGAATAAACCCGACGGCCTGTTTGTGGTTACCCCGGAGCAGGCAACTGATTTTATCGATAACCTCGAAATCCGTAAATTTTATGGAATTGGAAAAGTAACCGCTGAAAAAATGAACCAAACGGGCATTTGGTTTGGCCGCGATCTGAAAAAGCTGGATCGGCACGAACTGTTGCGTTTATTTGGGAAAGCCGGAAATTACTATTACGAAATTTGCCGTGGCGAAGATCACCGGCAGGTGGAACCGGTGCGCGAACGAAAATCGGTTGGCGCCGAACAGACTTTTCTGACCGATTTGTATTTGGAAGCAGAACTGGAATCACAGTTGCTGAATATCGCCGAAATTTTGTGGCGAAGAATCCAGCGCGCAAAGGTGAAAGCCAAAACGTTAACCCTGAAATACAAATATGCCGATTTTGAACAGCACACCCGCAGTAAAACCATCGCCGATTATTTTGGTTCCTTCGACGAAATCGCTTCAGAGAGTAAAAAGCTGATGCGAGCGGAAGGTGGTTTCATCAAAGGAATACGTTTGCTGGGTCTTAGTGTCACCAATTTTTTGCACGATGAAATCTCAAAACCGGTACAACTGACCATCAAGTTTTAATTATGATATATTTCTCTCAAAAACATTTGAGCTTCGAAAACTAAAATCGTAAATTCATCGCTGAAAACTGATGTGGAAATGATAGTTTCAACCTTTGAAAAATAATAAGATGAAATGAGCCAGATAAAAAGCTTTAACACCCATGAAAATCATTATTCTGGCGAATTGGAGCGAAGCGGAAATCCACGGAGTGAATTCCATACCGTAGGGAAA
>CAZHKI010000244.1:0-5103 GCA_964533365.1 uncultured Maribellus sp.
TCAGTGCCTGTTTCGCCGCTTCAATCCCGTTCATTACAGGCATTTCAATATCGAGTAAGGCAACATCGGCTGGCTTTTCCGTTAAAGCAGCAATAAATTGTTCGCCGTTTTCTGCTTCATAAATGGTATCCACAAAATCGAGGTTCGATAGTAAAAACTTTAATCCTTCACGAAAAAGTGAATGATCGTCAACCAGATATATGTTTATTTTTTTCATGTTAACGGCGCCTGAATGTAAACCGACACACCTTTCCCGGGCGCTGAATCGACATAAAATATTCCATCAAGTGATTTGATGCGCGACTCGATATTTCCGAGCCCCATCCCCTTTGAAGCTTTTCCATGTTTCAAATCTTCGGGATTGAATCCGCAACCGTCGTCTTTATAAACGACTTGAATAAAACTGCCGGTATCGTTCATTTCAATCCTGATTGAACCGGGATTTCCATGTTTTAAACTGTTGTTCAGCAATTCAGATAACGCATGATAAATACCGGCTTCCAATTCGTAGTTGTACCGTTTTTCATCGATATTCGATTCCAGATGAAACTGAATCTGACTGTTTTCGAGCAGATGCCCGGCAAATGTTTCAATGGCTTTTGTCAATCCAAAATTTTTCAGCATATGCGGACTCAAATGATTCGAAATCTCCTTTAACGTAATGATAGCCTCATCAATAACCAGGAACGAACGCTCAATAATTTTTTTGTTGGAGTAATCCATTTTCTCAAGGTCGGTGGCGCTGACAATCATTTTTATCGACGATAAAAGCGGCCCTAAACCGTCGTGCAAATCTCGGGCAATGGTTTGACGGGCCCTCTCTTCACCCTGAATGACTGCTGACAGTAAACGGCTTTCACTCTCCTTCCTCATTTCATCCATTTTGTCCTGCAAATTGAAAATCTGCCAGATATAAAAAAGTCCAATCATCATCAATAATGATATAACTACACTAATCCAACTGGTCACATTCACATTCGATATAATTTGGGTTTCCCAAAAAATTGCAGAAAAATCGATCAGCCGCCTGACTGCCATCAAAACAAATCCAGAGGATATAAGAATCCACGATATATTATAATGGGTCCGGCGGATTAAACTGACAGCAACAATAGCTGCCCCCAACTGGAACAACATCGACAATAACAAGGCTATTTTCAGCAACATTTGATTTTTTCTTGTAAAGTTAGGTTTTTTGGAACTGAAGTGTACCTATAAAAACAATTTTCACATTCAGCCTCTAACGGTTCACAAATCAATCATCGCTTTAATTACCCCGTTTTTGTAACCTTCTACCATATCGAAAGCCCGCGGGGTTTCTTCAATCGGAAAATGATGGGTAACCATTTTTTCCACATCCACTTTCCCGCTCATTACTAAACTGATGGCTTCTTCCACACAATGGTTCTGCCGCCGTACATTAATCACCGTAATTTCTTTCCGGCGCATGATGTCCATATTGAACGTATAAGAAGCTGAGGGAGGGATGCCAACCAGAACAAGTTTTCCTCCCGGTTTTAAAATTTCAAGGGAATGGTCAACGGCATCCTGTTCGCCACTGGCCTCGAAAACCACATCGAGCAGCAGTTCCTCCTGTTGACTGACCTGCCGGAACACATTTTCTTTTACCGGATTTATGAGATATTGGGCACCAATACTTTTTGCTTTTTCGAGCCGGTATTCCAGTGGTTCAATCATGCCAATGCGCCAAATTCCGTCGGCCAGAAGTTTCATTAAAATGCTTAATCCAATCGGGCCTGCGCCAAAAATTGCGGCTGAAACACCGTTGCCAGCCAGCGAAGCCAGGTTAACAGCATAAACGCCAATCGAAAGGGGTTCAACCAGCGCAGCCTGTACCGGGTTCAACTTCCCGGTTACCGGGAAACAGGTAAATTCGGGCATAACGATGTATTCAGCCAAACAACCGTCGAGCTGACCGGGACAACCCAGAAAGCGGTTATTCCGGCAGGTATGCGGCCGCCCCGACAGGCATTGATCGCAGTGCCCGCAATGGACTGCAGGATCAACCACCACCAAATCTCCTGCTTTTACACGGGTCACAGCCGGCCCGGTTTCTTCTATAATTCCTGAGCACTCGTGACCTACCGGGAAAGGATATTCAACGACCTGGCTCCCTATTTTTCCTTCGGAATAATAATGAATATCGGAACCACAAACGCCAATGGATTTAATTTTGATTTTCACCTCGTCTGATTTACTTATCTGAGGTACGTTGTCGTTTATTAACGACATTCTCCGGATACCGGTTAAAACTGCTTTTTTCATTGATTTAATTATTATTACAGCTGATTTCCAACCTAAAAATAGGTAATTTGCTTTTATCTCACAACCTGCTCTGTCCGGCAAAGATGAGTTGTCAAAACCTTTCACCCAACCAAATGAACATAACACAAAAATTGCTTAATAGAAATGCATTTTTGTTCGAAAAACTCAAAGCATATTGTATAACATATTTGATTTTTACTCTATTTTATGAATCAGTAACTTACAAAATGAATAAATAGAAATTTTAACAAATATTAATAAATTTCTAAAATTGAGGGATAACCGAATAATATTTGTACTATATTAGCATTGCTTTAAGTATAAAAGATTTAAAAATTATTGAAAACTACCTTTTCTCTATTAAACCAATAGGTTTTCTTATCTAACTAAACTAGACTATGAACAATCGGGTTATCAAAACAAAGGTAACCCGCTTTTTTTTGTAATCACCAGCTATAACACAAAGCCGGAAACCATCCACCCAGTTAATATAAATTGACCCATAATTTATGTTTAGCTTTATACAATGAGTATTTAAGATAATGAGTGAAAAGAAATGCTTTGTGTATTTGTAATTACCGAAGTTACCAGGCAGGAGCGCGAATTATAGCGGGTTTGGTTTGGCGGAGCGGGCATTGCAACCGGAGTGGTATTCAAAAATAATTGATTTGGAACACAGAGAACGTTTCATGGTTTTTTGGTTTATATGTTAACAGGTGGAAAAAAATTAAAAAAAATGCTTGTATCCATTTGGTTGCTAGACCTTCAAGGTTTGAGAAACCTTGAAGGTCTGTCCCTGCCAGGTAAAGTTTATCGTTTTTTTCAATTAATTTCCCGGTAATCTCATGAATTAATATGCACTTGCCCTACTTCCCGGGGGTTACGGTAACCATTCGTCCGGCAGTTTGTGCTCCCACGCGCACATCGTACATGGCTTCGCAACTTACCGGCGGCAAATAGAATTGTCCGGTGTAAGCAGCATTCAGATGAAATACAAAAGTCTTCTGTCGGTTCATGGGCAAATCAAAATAGGTGTAAACCCGGTCGTCGCGGATATCCTGGTAGCCGGCAGCCTGATTTTGATCCTGCGGAATATCGTTCAGCCGTTTGTTGATGATTTCCCATCCCGACGGGAATACGGTACGTAATGCCAATCCTTCGTAATCCTTTAAAACTCCGGGATTTTTTATGATAACCACCATCCTGAAATCGCCGCCCTGCGTGAACAACTGCGGGTTGACTTCGTTACCTGCCGCATCGGTGTATTTTACATTCATCAGCAAATTTTTCGATAAGGAAGAGGTGTCGGTTCCTGCCGGGATTCCCCTTGCCACCGCCCTTACAAATGCGGGGCTTTCGCCCAGGTTGGTAAATTCCAGTTGAACTTTTCCGCCGGAACTGATTTTCACCGGGATTTTCAACACCGCGATTTTGGAACGCAGGCTGGTTTTTTCCCCGTTGGCCACCATTTCGAAACGGGTTTCGCCGTTCCCGCTGAAAAATTCGCGGGCAAAAGCGGCAGCCGACGACAAACACCAGGCAGCCGTTTGGGTGCTCAGCCAGTCCTGCCGGTTCATTTCATCCGAAATTTGTTGCAGCAACTGGAAAGCTTTCTCTTTTTCCTTCATCAGCACCAGAGTTTCGAGGATCATTGCCTGGTCGCGAAGTGCCGAGCCAAATGTACCCCCCATTTCGTGGTAACCGTCAACCTGTGTGGTGATGTGGCCAGCCAGTTGTCGTGCGGCTTCGGGCTGACCAGCCAGGACATAGGCTGCTGCCAGCCTCCACGATATTTCGGCTGTTTTTTCGCCCTTTTCGCGCAACCGGTTCATAGCGCCCAAATCGGGCGATCCGGCCAGCGCCATCGTGTATAACCGGTAGGCCTGTACAAAATCGGAAGTCCGTTCATAAATGCCGTTTACCAAACTGGCCGAAGGGCTCCAGTTTCGGGCTGTCGTGCGCTGAAAATTCAACCATTTCTCTTTCAACCCGGGCGGTAGCGGGTAACCTTCATTTTCAGCTTTCAGCATAAAATGGCCGGCATAATTGGTTGCCCATTCGTTCGGCGTCGTTATACCCGGCCAGTAGCCCAAACCCCCGCCCGGCAGTTGAAAGGCCGACAGTTTTTTCAATGTCTGCCGGATGTGGTCTTCAGTTTCCTGCTTCTGTGCGGCGGAAAGTTCAGTTAAACTGCCAATATACAACTGCGGGAACGCTGCTGACACCACTTGCTCAAGACATCCGTGCGGATAATGGATCAGGTAATCGAGGTGTTTGAAAAGATTGAGCGGCGGGAAGCCGGACACTTCGACCCACGCTTCGCCGTCAGCCGTTGCCCCGGGAACCTGTAAAGCTGCCTTCCAGTTGCTTTTGCCTTCCACCACCGATGATTCTTCAACCGTTACCACCGGGTTTGGGTTCCTGATTTCCAGTTCCATTTCGTATGTCGCGCGTTCATTCCCGCTTGTGGCTTCAATTTCAATTTTCGCAATGCCGGTATGCTGTTTTACATTCAGACTGAAAACGGTCATTTTTTCGCCTGTTGCCGAAAAGGTAACCTGCTTTTCCGTTTCACCCGAAACACTTAATAAATCGTTCGTTTTCACCCTGACCGTAACATTTTTCACCTGTTCCTTCATGGCAAAAACAGTAACGGGCAGGTTCACCTGTTCGCCCGGCGCCAAAACGCGCGGCAATGTGGCCAGCAACATCAGGCCCTTGCGCACGGGGACCGACTTTTCAGCATGTCCGTATGCCCCCCGGTTTCCGGCCACCACCATCACCCTCACCGAACCGACATAATTTGGCATGGTGAAA
>CAZHKI010000244.1:5113-6291 GCA_964533365.1 uncultured Maribellus sp.
CTGGTTGGCTTGGCCTTTTTTAAGGGTAAAGGGGCCGGCAAACTGCACCACCGGCTGAAATCGGTTAACTTCCTTTTTACCCGAAGCGGCCATATCGCTGTCGCCGCCAATGGCAAAAGCTTTTTCGAGTTTTGCGCCATAAGCGCCGGCCACAAAATCGTACAAATCCCAGGTTTTTACCCCAAGCGCTTCACGGGCATAAAAAGCGGCATGAGGATCGGGGGTACGGAAATTGGTCAATCCCAGCAATCCTTCGTCAACCACGGCCAGTGTGTAGGTCATCTCCTTTTTGTTTGCCTCAGAAACGCTTACCGTATATTTCTTTTCGGGGCTGATTTCGGCCGGTGTGCCAACAACCGGCTTTAAAATGGTTTCCGGATTTTCAACCATTACCGGTATTACGCCGTACAACCGCAGCGGCGCATCGTTTTCGGTTTGTCCGTAGGGTTGGATTAAACTTACATGAATGTAGAAGTTGGGTGCCATACCGGGTTTAACATCCACGGTAAACCGGGTTTGTTTTTCCTGTGTTTCCACCCAGAACCAGTCGGTAACCCGGGTGCCGTTCTCCAGGCTTACCAGCGCTTTACCAGCTTTCGATGAAGGGAGGGTAACTTCAATTTTTTCGCCCACCTGGTATTTTTCCTTATCGGTGCGCAGGGAAAGTAACGTGGCTCCGTCAGTCATTCCGTCGGTGCGCCAGTCGCCCCACTGCGACATATAAAAAGTAACGCCGGCAGCATGACCGCCGTCCAAATCTTTCACCCAAAGCAAATAGCGGCCGTTATCGTCCCAGTTCCGGTATTTTACGTTGAGTTTTATAGTGTTTTTAGAATTGGCCCTATCGATATTCCAGGTGGCTACCGGCCGGTAATAACGACCCGAAACATAATGGGCAAGGTATTCATCGCCCGATTCCCACCACCAGCGCCAGTCGATTTTGTAAAGCCGTGCTTCCAGTTTGTTTCCTGATTTGGGCTTGCCGTTTTCATCAACCAGCACAATTTCGGGAAGATAATCGGTGCCGGTTTTGTACCAGTTATCTTCCGATGCCGGCATTTTAACGCCCACAAATGTTTTGAAAGGCGCATACCGGGTTTGGGTAACGTTCGTACTGAAATCGCCGCCTTCTTCGAACACGCGCGAAGTGAACCAGGCTTTCAACATTCCCGGCGCAT
>CAZHKI010000245.1:0-6288 GCA_964533365.1 uncultured Maribellus sp.
CTTTTATTTTACATGAGTTCGATGAAATAAATCAGTAATTTTATTTGTATTTAAGTACTTTTAGTTTCATTTTATTTTGAAACACAGGACCCAATATTTCAGAGTTCACGATTGTTTGCAAATGCTGTTTCATAATCTTATCATAATACAATGAAGAACAAAATATTATCAGATTTCTTTTTAACATTCATCTTATTTTTATTGTGGAATCTCAGTTTCGCTCAAACCGTTTTTAGTTCTTACGAACAGGCCAAACTGCATCCTTTCATTTATGATAAACCCGCACCCGGTTTTTTTGAAGGGGCTTTGCTGGGCAACGGTGGAATGGGCGTGGTGGTAACCACACGTCCCGATGCCGTGGTTTTCTATTTTGGCCACAACAACGTATGGGATATCCGGATTGCCGAAAACAACAAAGAGAAAATCGGCACTTTTAAGGAAATCTTCGAACGGGTGAAATCCATTCCCGACACATTAAAAATGCTTACAGATGATTCATGGTACCGTGAATATAGTCTGATGACCGCCGAAAACTACCGCAAGCCTTATCCCCGGCCTTTTCCGTGTGGTTCGGTTTTGCTGGGTTTCGACCGGCGAAATGCTGAGATGCTGGGGCACAAACTCGATATATCCAATGGATTGTGCGAAGTTTACCTTCTTTCCAGCGAAAAGAAAAAAATTACACTTCAGGCATTTGCCGACATAACCAGCGACAGATTTTGGTTCCGGTTGGTTGATGAACAGGGCAATCCATGCGAAAATATTTTCGACCGCATTCGGGTCATGCCCGATCCATCCACTCCAAAGGAATTTCCAAAAACAAAGCTTGAGGAAAACCTGGAGAATGGGTTAATTGCGTTCAGGCAGATTTTACCATACGACGAACCGGAAAGATACAATGCTGAAAAAGGTCATCCAAAAGACAAGGCATTCAGGTTGACCGCAAGCGTTAATTGCCCGCTGAAGAAAACATCACGAATCAACTGGGATGGTAATAATCAGGGCATGGCGCCGATGGAAGCTGCTGTTGTGAAGCAAAAAAGTTTTAATGGCTGCATTTCGCTGGAGGAAGGATTAAACAGTGCGGTTCAACCGAATTTGCCTGAATTTGACTTTCCGCAAACTGAAAATTTTGAGGTTTCCCGGCAAACTGGTCAGCAAATCTGGAAAGACTACTGGGGCAAATCAGGTATAAAACTGAGCGACAATTTTCTGGAACGGATGTGGTACCAAAACCTCTATTTCCTGAACTGTGCTGCCAAAGACGGTGCAACCACTCCCGGACTGTTTGCCAACTGGAGTTACAACAACATCGGTACCGCCTGGCACGGCGATTACCACATGAACTACAATACCCAGCAACCGTTTTGGGCCACTTTTTCGAGTAACCACCTGGAGAAAAACCTGCCGTACGTGAACCTCATAGAAAAACTTGTGCCGGTAAGTAAAAACTGGGCGAAAAACTATTACGAACTGCCGGGAGCCTATTTCCCGCACAGCGCTTATCCGGTTGACATGACGATGAACGCTTATCCGGTGCCGACCTGGGGATGGGAAATTGCCGAAACTCCATGGGCGGTGCAGGGTTTATGGTGGCATTATTTGTATTCGGGTGACGTGGAATTCCTGAAAAACCGCGCATTTGGGCCAATGAAAGCCGCGGTTGAATTTCTGGTAGCTTATATGAAACGCCCCGAAGCCAGCGGCCCGCAGTGGAACGATGATAAATTTCATATTTTCCCGACAGTTCCGCCCGAATTGTACGGACTGCGGCCAGGATTCAAATACAACTATGACTGTAACGCCGATTTGTCGCTCACCAAATTTGTTTACAAAGCTTTTATTGAAACGGCTAAAATACTGGAGATTGAAGAATCTGAGAAAGTTTTGCTGGAAGATATAAAACTGATTTTGTCGCGGTTTCCTGAATATCCCACTGCCATTTCTGAAAAATACGGAAAGGTTCTGGTTTCGGTTCCTGATGAACACGATCAGGTGGTTTACAATGTCCCGCTGTCGCTTTTTACCGTATTTCCCGGCGAAGAACACGGGTTACATTCCGATGGGGAAACCATAAGTTTATTAAAGAATACGTTTTACAATCAGCAAAATGAAGGTGGCAACGATTTGGTTTTTATTAATTTACAGGCTGCCCGCATTGGAATACTGGATTTGGAGCGATTTAAACGACAAGTCAACTACTCACTGCTCCCCAACGGAACAGCTTCCGACCGCGTAATGCAGGTGCATGGCCGTTACAGCGACAAAACCGATTACGGTTTTATGGATAAAATGGGCGTTTGGTTCGAGAATTTCGGACTGCCGGTTGTCGTTAACGAATGCCTGATGCAAAGCTACAATGGAACTATTCGCCTGTTTCCAAACTGGCCTTTGGAAAAAGACGCTGAATTTCAGGATTTGCGGGCCGTAGGCGCATTTCTGGTCAGTGCAAAACTGAAAAAAGGTAAAGGGGAAGAGATTAAAATAACCAGTGAAGCCGGGGGCGTTCTGAAAATGATTTTACCATGGTCAACCGGAGGCAAGTTGTCTTCGACTTCTTGAGGCAAAAAAACAATTTCATCAAAAATGGTTGAAGTAAAGACAACCAAAGGAGAAGTTTTGATTTTTAAATCTTTATAACCCGAACGATGAAGCTAAAATTATCGATACTCGCCGGAATTTTCTTGGCAGGCATTCAGGGTAACGGAAAAAAAAGGTTGCAGCATTGCAGTTTTGTCCGTTCTTTTTACTCTCCTGGAACCTTGAAATGGGAAGTTTCAGACAGCAATTTTAAAGGGCTGAAAATAAGGCTTGAAGTTTTATCATTTGATAATTATGTATCAACCATATTTCCCGGGTTACTATTTCTTTCTGATACAACATAAATATTTGTGGCAAAAAATTGGATTTTAAATTACGGATTTATCGGTTAATTGGTAATTGAAGTTTTCATACTGTTTTTTACCAAAGTTTCAAACATATCGTCAGTGTGCCGATTGTTATACTTAAAAACAAACTCAGTTACATAGTTTGGTAAGTATTTTAAACTCACTTGGTGGTACTGGCCAATAATTCCACGTTTTACAATTGCCCAAAATGATTCAATTGAATTGGTGTTTATTCCTTTGTAAGAATACAGTTTTTCATGGTCGATTTTAATGTGTTCAATGATTTCAGAGAAACGATTGTATCCCTTATATTCATCAGTTATCATTATAGAATCTTCCCTGTCAACAAATTTGTTTACCAATTTTTTAAGATCTGAATAAGATGTTTTTCTCATGACCTCGGCAATAACATCGCCGTTACGGGACACAATCCCGACAACTGGAATTTTGTTTGTGCTGCGTCCGCGTTTTGGTTCAATATCACTTTTTGCCGGGTTGCCCCGCCCACGTTCCAGTTTTATACCTGCTTTTTTAAGTTCTCCGATCCTTTCATCCAGTTCAGGTATTTTGTATGCTTTACGGACATTTGAGGTTGTTCCGTCATTAAACTTTCGTGGCTTTCCTCCGACATAGGTTTCATCCATTTCGAGAATGCCGGAAAGTTCAATTTCGTTGTTTTCAATTTCCATCAGTGACCGTATTTTATGCCTATTGTCCATGCGGTTTCATAATGTACTCCAATGTTTCTTTCAAGCTGTTTGGCTGAAACTCCTTTTTTTGCATCGGTAACAAGGGCAAAGGCATACAACCACGTTTTTAGAGGTAACCGGGTATTATGAAGGTGTGTATTTGTTGTGACCGAAAAACTCCGTTTGCAGTCCTTACAATACAGTCGATGATCGGCGGTTCTTTTCCCGATGTTTTGAGAACTGCAATAAGCACACTTTGGAGTTCTGCCCCAGCGAATTTTTTCAAAGTGCTTTATTGCGCTTAGTTCATCAGGAAAATTATTGCTTATTTCCAATAAATTCATAGTGTTTGTTTATTAACTTTTTCAATTTTCTACATGATAATGAAGGAAATTTTTCTGCTAAAGCATAAAACATCCATTCTTTTTTATTCTCAATATCTATAAAAGAAGATTTTAGTTGCCTCTTATATCGATCCTCGTTGTTGGTAATAAAATTTGATACTTTACCCTGTTGAGTAGAAGAATAATAAATGTAAATAATTAATATTAATCCTGTTAACAACATTACAATTCTTACCAGTAGGCTCATATCTAAGAATTTAATTGCACCAGAACCCAGATTTATAAATGCAATTAAAGAACAAATTGATTCCATTGTTACTAATGATTTTAAGATTTTTTTGATCATAACTTTAAGGTTTTAGTTTTTCCTTAAATTTATGAAAAATTAGTTAGACACCGTTAAACCGATAATTCCGTTAAATTATACTGCCTCCATCCACAAAAAAAATCCGATGAACGGCGGCGAAAAGATGATACGCTCCAGTTTACTGGCCATGACCGGAAGGATGGCAGGTTATACCAGCGAAACGAATTCTTCCGACCAGGCATTTTTATCTGTAGTAGTTATTTCTCCCGAAAATGTTACCTTCAACACCAAATACAATCTTTCGGTTGCTAACCAGATTTTAGAAAACTTATATAATTTACAAAAAAATGAACAGAAAAGATTTTATCAAATCGACAGCCCTTCTGGCAGGTGCTGCAACAATAATCCCCTCGGTTTCGGCCGGGGCAGCACCGAAGGCCGGCACTGCCGCAAAAGTAGCGCTAAAAAAGAGCCTCGGTTTTGGAATGATCAAGGAAGACCTGCCGCTGGCCGACAAATTTAAACTGGTGAAAGATTTGGGTTTCGACGGGGTTGAACTGAACAGCCCTACCGACATGAACAAAAACGAAATTCTCGAAGCAAAGGCAAAGTCGGGGATTGAACTCCCGAGTGTGGTAAACAAAGACCACTGGTCGAAACCGCTTACCGACCCCGACCCGGAGGTGAGGCAGCAATGTATCCTTTCAGTAGCCCAATCGCTGCAGGAGGTAAAGGATTTTGGCGGCGATACGGTTTTGGTTGTTCCGGGTGTTGTTAACGAAAAGGTGAGTTACGAACAGGCGTACAACACTGCCCTCAACTCTGTCCGCGAATTGATTCCCTATGCTGAAGAAACCGGGATGCAGATTGCACTGGAGAATGTCTGGAACAACTTTTTCCTGAGTCCTGTTGAGGCCAAACGGTTTATCGACGACATCAACCATCCGCTTATCGGCTGGTATTTCGATATCGGGAACATTCTTCGTTACGGCTGGCCCGAACACTGGATTAAAACGCTCAACTCGCGTATTATGAAACTTCATATCAAGGAGTTCAGCCGCGAGAAGATGAACAAGGAAGGGTTATGGAAAGGTTTTGATGTGAACCTTCTGGAAGGCGACAACAACTGGCCCGTGGTAATGAAAGCGGTAAGCGAAATTAACCATAAGGGAGGGTGGCTTACTGCCGAAGTCAGTGGCGGCGACCGGACCCGTCTGAAAGATATTTCGGAACGGATGGATAAAATTATAGCGATGCTTTAGAATTCCCCGATACACTTTATAGATGTGAAGTGCATCGGTTTATTTTAAATATAAACCTGTGGTTATGAAGGCCACAGGTTTTTTTTATATATGAAAATCACTACTGTCCGGTTAATTTTAAAAAGATTCCTTGCTTCGCTGCGGAATGACGGTCTTTATGATGTTTTCAGTTGGGAGGGGTGGCTTTCGGTTTTGCCGAAAACCACCCCTCCCAAAACATAAATTACTGATTGTCATTTCGTCTCGCCTGAGGCGAGAGAGAAATCTCAACCTGAAACATTTTAAAAGAAGTTTACCGGACAACAGTGATAAAAAATCATAGATATTTGAAACAAATTCCGATTTGATTTGGGTCATTGGCAAATCTGAAAAAATTGATATTACACGTTTATGTATTTTCTCCGATTAACCCAAATTTAACTTTACAATAAAAACCAGAAAACTTTAAAAGTTTGTTGAGTTTTCAGTTATATTTGGCGCAAATTTCCGAGAATGGAAGTACGCGAGAGAATAATAGAAGAAGCAACCAACCAGTTTTTCAAGTTTGGTATCCGCAATGTTACCATGGACGATATTGCCGTTTCGCTTGGAATATCGAAAAGGACAGTTTATGAAACGTTCAAAGATAAAAGTGAGTTGATTCAAACCTGTCTGAAAAAATTGACAGAGGTTGGCGAAAGAAACACAACAATGGTTGTATCACAATCATCAAATGTTATCGAAGCCATTTTTGTTTTTATGCAGGAAGGGATAAAAGCAATCAATTCTATCAACCTGGTTTTTTTTAAAGATCTAAAA